>NZ_LZKE01000149.1:0-43622 GCF_001672675.1 Mycobacterium sp. E2327 | reverse complement strand
ACTTTTGCCTGGGCGCCCACCTCGCCCGGATGGAAGCCCGGGTTGCGCTGACCGAGTTGTTCAAGCGGATCCGCGGATATGAGGTTGACGAGGCCAACGCCGTCCGCGTCCACTCCAGCAACGTCCGCGGATTCGCTCACCTACCGATCACCGTGGAGGTCCGCTGAATGCCCCGCTTTGACCCGTTGCCCGAACGCCGACCCACGATCGTAGCCGGCGCATCCTCCGGGATCGGAGAGGCCACCGCCATCGAACTCGCGGCACACGGCTTCCCCGTCGCCCTGGGCGCGCGCCGGGTGGAAAAGCTCAACGACATCGTCGGCAAGATCAACGCCGAGGGCGGCGAGGCGGTCGGATTCCACCTCGACGTCACCGACCCCAACTCGGTGAAATCCTTTGTCGCGCAGTCGGTCGACGCGCTCGGCGACATCGAGGTGCTGGTGACCGGCGCGGGCGACACCTACTTCGGCAAGCTCGCCGAGATCACCACCGACGAGTTCGAATCGCAGCTGCAGATCCACCTCGTCGGCGCCAACCGGCTGGCCGCCGCCGTCCTGCCGGGCATGCTCGAACGTCAACGCGGCGACCTCATCTTCGTCGGCTCCGACGTTGCCCTGCGCCAGCGGCCGCACATGGGGGCCTACGGCGCGGCCAAGGCCGCGCTGCTGGCGATGGTCACCAACTTCCAGATGGAGCTCGAGGGCACCGGCGTGCGGGCCTCGATCGTCCACCCCGGCCCGACGAAGACGGCGATGGGCTGGAGCTTGCCGGCCGAGAAGATCGGCCCCGCCCTGGAGGACTGGGCCAAGTGGGGCCAAGCGCGCCACGACTACTTCCTGCGCGCGGCGGACCTGGCGCGGGCCATCACGTTCGTCGCCGAGACGCCGCGCGGTGGCTTCATCGCAAACATGGAGCTCCAGCCCGAAGCCCCGTTGGCCGACAACAAACATCGCCAGAAACTCGCACTCGGCGAAGAGGGGATGCCGTCATGACGACCACCGCCATCGTGCCGCGGGTTTCCGGCGGCGAAGAAGAGCACGGTCATCTGGAGGAATTTCGCACCGACCCAATCGGGTTGATGCAGCGGGTGCGCGACGAGTGCGGCGACGTCGGCTGGTTCCAGTTGGCCGGCAAGCACGTCATCTTGCTGTCCGGCGCCAGCGCCAACGAATTCTTCTTCCGCTCCGCCGACGAGGACCTGGACCAGGCCGAGGCCTATCCGTTCATGACGCCGATCTTCGGCAAGGGCGTGGTGTTCGACGCCAGCCCCGAGCGGCGCAAGGAGATGCTGCACAACTCGGCGCTGCGCGGCGAGCAGATGAAGGGCCACGCCGCCACCATCGAGGGCGAAGTCAAGAAGATGATCGCGAACTGGGGCGACGAGGGCGAGATCGAGCTGCTCGACTTCTTCGCCGAGCTGACCATCTACACCTCGACGGCCTGCCTGATCGGGCTGAAGTTCCGCGAGCAGCTCGACCACCGGTTCGCGGAGTACTACCACATGCTCGAGCGCGGCACCGACCCGCTGTGCTACGTCGACCCCTACCTGCCGATCGAGAGTTTCAAGCTCCGCGACGAGGCACGCGTGAAACTCGTTGCGCTGGTGCAGGAAATCATGAATCAGCGAATCGCGAACCCGCCCAAGGACAAGGCCGACCGCGACATGCTCGACGTGCTGGTCTCGATCAAGGACGAGGAGGGCAACCTGCGCTTCTCGGCCGACGAGGTCACCGGGATGTTCATCTCGCTGATGTTCGCCGGGCACCACACCAGCTCGGGAACCTCCGCATGGACCCTGATCGAGCTGATCCGCCATCCCGAAGTGTACGCCGAGGTCCTGGCCGAGCTCGACGAGCTGTACGCCGACGGTCAAGAGGTGAGTTTCCATGCGCTGCGCTCGATTCCGAAGCTGGACAACGTGGTGAAGGAAACCCTCCGATTGCACCCGCCGCTGATCATCCTGATGCGGGTCGCCAAGGGGGAGTTCGAGGTCGAAGGCTTCCCGATTCACGACGGCGACTACGTCGCGGCCTCCCCGGCGATCTCGAACCGGATTCCCGAGGACTTTCCCGATCCGGACGCCTTCAAGCCCGACCGCTACAACAAGCCCGAGCAGGCCGACATCGTCAACCGCTGGACCTGGATTCCGTTCGGCGCGGGCCGGCACCGCTGCGTCGGCGCCGCGTTCGCCCAGATGCAGATCAAGGCGATCTTCTCGGTCCTGTTGCGCGAGTATGAGTTCGAGATGGCGCAGCCCGCCGACAGCTACCACAACGACCACTCCAAGATGGTCGTCCAGCTCGCCCGGCCGGCCAAGGCCCGCTACCGCAAGCGCAGCGCGTAAGGAGTCAGTCCCATGGGCGGATTCAGGATCGAAGCGGATCTGGATTTGTGTCAGGGCCACGCCATGTGTGAATTGGAGGCCCCGGACTACTTCCGGGTGCCCAAGCGGGGCAAGGTCGAGATCCTCGACCCCGAACCGCCCGAAGACGCCCGCGACGAAGTCGAGCGCGCGGTCGCTATGTGCCCAACGCAAGCACTGTTCATCAAAGAGAAAGAAGACTGACAATGACGTCGGAGCCGTCACACTCACGCGCGGAACTCGAGGCATGGGTCGACCGCTGGCTGCAGGCCAATAAGGACTGCGAAAAGGCCGGCGACTGGAAGCCGCTGGCGGACTTCTACGCCAAGGACGCCACCTACGGCTGGAACATCGGTCCCAAGGAGGACGTGATGTGCGTCGGCGTCGACGAGATCCGCGACATCGCGCTCGGCCTGGAGATGGAGGGCCTGGAGAACTGGGTCTACGAGTACCAGAAGGTGCTCATCGACGAGAAGCAGGGCGAGATCGTCGGCTTCTGGAAGCAGATCGTCAACAAGACCGACGGCACCCAGGACGAGATCTACGGGATCGGGGGCAGTTGGTTCCGCCTCAACGGCGACCAGCTCATCGAGTGGCAGCGCGACTTCTTCGACTTCGGTCACGTCGCGAAGATGTTCGCGACCTTGATCGAGTCCGGTGACCTGTCCGCGGGCATGCAGAAGCGGATCGAGCGCAGCCTGGCCGGCGAGAAGCTTCCCGGCTACTACCCGCTCGGACAGGCTCCGGTTCCCATCTGGTGATCTCCCGACCGGTTGGTGGTCCCCCCTTGTCGACAGCCCGGTGATGCAGGTCATAATGGTCTGCGAATGAGAACACGTTCTAAATTGCCGTCCGGCACCGGCCGGCCCCTTTCACCGACACTCGGGTCAGGGCATGCTGATGGAGGTCCTTCATGAAAACAAAAGGCGCGCTGATCTGGGAATTCAACCAGCCGTGGTCCGTCGAGGAAATCGAGATCGGTGACCCGCAGGCGCACGAGGTCAAGATCCAGATGGAAGCGGCCGGGATGTGCCATTCGGATCACCATCTAGTTACCGGCGGCATCCCGATGGCGGGCTTCCCGGTGCTGGGCGGCCACGAGGGCGCGGGCATCGTCACCGAGGTGGGGCCCGGCGTGGAGGACATCGCCCCGGGCGACCACGTGGTGCTGTCGTTCATCCCGTCCTGCGGGTCCTGCCCGACGTGTCAGGCCGGCTTGCGCAACCTGTGTGACCTCGGGGCGGGGCTGCTCGGCGGCGCCGCGGTATCCGACGGCACCTTCCGCATTCAGGCCCGCGGGCAGAACGTCTTTCCCATGACGCTGCTGGGCACCTTCTCGCCGTACATGGTCGTGCACCGCAGCTCGGTGGTGAAGATCGACCCGTCGGTCCCGTTTGAGGTGGCCGCCCTGGTCGGCTGCGGCGTCACCACCGGCTACGGTTCGGCGGTCCGCACCGCCGACATCCGGCCGGGCCAGGACGTCGCCATCGTCGGCGTCGGCGGCGTGGGCATGGCGGCGCTGCAGGGCGCTGTCAACGCGGGCGCGCGCTACATCTTCGCGATCGACCCGGTGGAGTGGAAGCGCGATCAGGCCCTGAAGTTCGGCGCCACGCACGTCTACCCCGACATCAACGCCGCGCTGGCGGGCATGGCCGAGGTGACCTATGGCCTGATGGCCCACAAGGTGGTGGTGACGGTCGGCGAGCTGCACGGCGCCGACGTCGACGCCTACCTGAACATCACCCAAAAGGGCGGCACCTGCGTGCTGACCGCGATCGGCAGCCTGCTGGACACCAACGTGACCCTGAACTTGGCGATGCTCACCCTGATGCAGAAGAACCTGCAGGGCACCATCTTCGGCGGCGGCAACCCGCAGTACGACATCCCGCAGCTGCTGTCGATGTACAAGGCCGGCAAGCTCAACCTGGACGACATGATCACCCGCCAGTACAAGCTCGAACAGATCAACGACGGCTACCAGGACATGCTGGACGGCAAGAACATTCGCGGCGTCATCCGGTACACCGACGCCGACCGGTAATCCGACCGGTCCTCGGTGACCAGCTTTCCCCACCTCTTGGCGCCGGGACGAATCGGCGCCATGACGGTACGCAACCGGGTCGTCATGTCTCCGATGGAGACGATGTACGGCACCCCGGACGGGCTGCCGTCACAGCGCACCCGCGACTACTTCGCCGCGCGCGCCAAGGGCGGGGTCGGCCTGATCACGTTGGGCGCCACCGGCGTCGACCATCACCATCCCGAGACACCGGGCGGCCTGCACCTGGCGACCGACGACGCGGTCGAGGCGCACCGGGCGCTGGTCGAAGTGGTGCACGAACACGGCGCCAAGATCCAGCCCCAGATCGTGCACGCCGGGCCCGACGGGCTCGGCCCGGAGATGTTCGGCGTCACCTCGGTGGGGCCCTCGGTGATCCCGTCCTACCTCACCGGGCGGCCGTCGGCCGAGATCAGCAAGCGCCAGCTCTGCGAGGTGTTCGATCTGTTCAAGGCCGCGGCGCGCCGTGCCGTCGAGGCCGGCTACGACGGTATCGAGCTACACGCCGCGCACGGCTACATGTTGCTGGGTTCCTTCCTTGCCCCGCAACGCAATCGGCGCACCGACGACTATCGGGGCGACTCGTCCCACGGGCGGGTGCGGGTGGTGCTGGAGGCGCTGGCCGCGATCGGCTCCGAGATTGGTGACGCCCTGCCGATCACGTTACGCATCTCCGGCTACGAGCGGGTCGCGGGCGGGCGGCCGATCTACGAAACCGCGCGGCTGGCAACCGAACTCGTCACCGCCGGCGTGAGCGCCTTCCACGTCAGTGGCGGCGTGATCGACCGGCTCGTCACCGGGATGGTCAACGGTGCCGACGACGGCGACGCACTCAACGTCGGCGCCGCGGCGGCGGTTAAGCAGGTGGTCGACGTGCCGGTGATCGCCGTGGGGCGCATCCACGACCCGGTGCGAGCCGAACGGATCCTGGCCGACGGGCGTGCCGATTTCGTCGCGATGGGCCGCCCGCTGCTGGCCGACCCGGACCTGCCGGGCAAGCTGCGATCCGGCCGTGCGCACCGGGTCCGCAAGTGCATCTCGTGCGAAAACTGCATCGACGCAATGGAACAACGCTTCTCGGTCGACTGCGCTGTCAATCCTCGCACCGGCAAGGAGCGGGAGCTGGCCGCGCCGCGCGCCAACCGCGCCAAGCGCGTGGTGGTGATCGGCGGCGGTCCGGCCGGACTGGAGGCCGCCCGCGTGGCCGCCGAGCGCGGCCACCGCGTCACGCTGTTCGAGCGCGGCGGCCAACTCGGCGGGGCCTTGCGGTGGGCATCGGTCCTGCATCCGGAGAACCAGCCATTCCTGCAATACCTGCGCGAGGAGATCAAGGCCAGCACGGTGAAAGTTCTTCTGGGCCGCAATGTTTCGGCCGACGAGGTGGCCGCAGCGGCCCCCGACGCGGTCGTGGTGGCCACCGGCGGGCACGTCGCCGTGCCGGCCATTCCCGGCGCCGACCTGCCGCACGTGCACACCGGTCCCGGGTTGCGCGAATTGCTCGATGGCCGGCTGTTCGCCGGCCGGCGACAGCGGCTGGTGCACCCCGCAGCGTTCCGGCTGGCAAGTCGCGCGTGGATGCCGTTGGGCCGGCGGGTCGCCATCATCGGCGGTGACCTGGTCGCCCTCGAACTCGCCGAGTTCCTCGCCGCCCGTGGCCGGTTCGTATCAATCCTTGAGGCGGGCAAGGACATCGCGCCCGAGGTGGGCAACAAACGCAAGACCGAGCACATGGACCGCCTCGACCGGCTCGGCGTCACCGTGCACGTCCGCGCGGCCGTCGAAAGGATCACGACCCAGGCCGTGGTTTTCACGCCGGCCGGCGGCGCCACCCGGCACCTGGCCGCCGACAGCGTCGTCATCGCCGGAACGGTCCAGCCCGACACCGGCCTGTTCGACACCCTGGTCGCTGCCATGACGGGCACCGAGGTGCATGCCGCCGGCGACTGCACCGGCCTCGGCCTCATCCGCAAAGCCACCGAGGAAGGCGCACGCGCCGCGTGCGCAATCTAGAGACAGGAGAACACCATGACCGAAACCGCTCAGGCCTCACCGGCTCTGGCCGCGTCGCAATCCTCGTGGCGCTGCGTGCAAGCCCACGACCGGGAGGGCTGGCTCGCGCTGATGGCCGACGACGTCGTCGTCGAGGACCCGATCGGCAAGTCCGTCACCAACCCCGACGGCGACGGTGTCAAGGGCAAGGAGGGCGTCGCGGCCTTCTACGACAACAACATCGCGGCCAACCAGCTGACCATCATTTGCGAGGAAACGTTTCCGTCGAGTTCGCCCGACGAGATCGCCCATATCCTAGTGCTGCACAGCAAGTTCGAGGGCGGGTTCACCAGCACGGTGCGCGGGGTGTTCACCTATAAGGTCAACGACGCGGGCCTGATCACCAACATGCGCGGCTACTGGAACCTCGACATGATGAAGTTCGGCAAGGAGGAGTGAGGCGCGCCCGAGCCGCCGACTGTGGGGCCTATGGACGAGTTCAACGCATTTTTCGTACTTAGGGCCCACAGTCTCGGCGGCACGAACAGTCAGCCTATCCGGCCGAGCCCGGTGAGGTTGCCCTGCATGGCCTTACCATCCATCAGCACCATGGTCGGCGTCTGCAGCGGATCGCTGAGGATGGTCAGCGACTTCGGCTGCCGCCACAACAGCGCCCCGTTGCCGGCGTCGACCACGCCGTAGGCGAACAGGTCGAGCGGCGTGGTCTGGTCGCAGCCGATCCGCGTGATGGTGTAGAGCAGGCCGTCGGCGATGGACAGATGTGGCAGCGCCGCGCTGCGAACCTTGTTCTCCCACACGGTGTGACAGCCGGGGTTGTCCACGTCGACCCGCGTCATCCCGCCGACAAACGGCGCCGTCGGCGGCACCGCGGGAGGTGCGCCCGCCGGGACCGCGGGGTACGGGTAGCCGTAGGTGCTGGACACGAACACCGAGTTGCCGACGCCGATCGGCGCGTTCTCGCTACCGGGGCCGCCCTGCGTCAAAACCGGTTGTTGGCAGATCAATTGGCCGGTGCCGGACTGGTACACGAGCGCGTGCACCTGGGGGCTGGCGTTGTCGACGATGGTCAGGTAGTCGGCGCCGGTAGTCGGGCCGAAGTACACCGGGGTGGAGCCCGTCCCCCAGCTGAGCTGCCCAGGCTTGCGGGCGGGGCCGCGGTCATAGGCTGCGCGCCAGAGGATTTGCGGGTTGCCCGCGAGGTCGAGGTTCAGCTCGTAGACGGCGAAGGTGGTGGCTACCGCGACGCGCCCGCTGGGCGCTGACGAGATGCTGTTCGCCACCTGCTCGCCGGCGGGCAGCTGCACGGTGGCGACGCCACCGCCCGGCTTCGATACGCCTACGACGCCGTTGCCGGTGGCGAACCAGACGTTGCCCGCGTAGTCGGGGACCAGGCCCACCGAGTTGTCGCCGGCGGGTATCGCGCCGGACAGGTCGGTGGACTCGGTGACGACCAGCTTCCAGCAGCCCAGCGCCCCGTCCTTGACGTGGGCGATGCGCAGCAGGTGGTTGGTGCCGTCGATCATCACCACCTGGTTGTTGTTGTCCAGGTAGGCGTACACGCCGCCGAGCAGGCCGCCCTTGGCGACGTGCAGCTTGGCCAACGGGACGAAGACCGGGACCCAGCCACCCGGATCGATCAGGACGACCGTCGGGGTCTGGCCAATGTCGGTGGTGCACAGCGCCAACACCAGCCCGTCGGTGCCCTGCATGATCGTCGGGCATGCCGCCAGTAGCGGGTAGCCGAAGATCGGGACCAGGTGAGCGCCGGGGCCGGGAAGCGGTCCCGCGTCGGAGGATTCGGAGTCGTTGTGCAGCGACGCCAAGCCCAGCGGCGCCATGAACGGGTTGGGCGGCGCCAACGGCCCGAACGCGGCGGCCGCCCGCACGGGTGGCGCGGCGCCCGAGACGAGGGCCGGGGCCATGGCGACGGCGCAAGCGGCCAGCAATGCCACGGGAAACCGCACAGAGGTCTCCTCCCGTGAATTGCGTACAGTGATTTTCCCGAGGCCGCGGAACGAAATCGCAACGGTGCGCTAACGATTCGGCTTCGAGACGGCGTGTCAGACGCAATTGCCTAGCGGCGGCTAAAGCTCAGGTGCGTGACACCGCTCGGGCTGGTCACCGACTCCACCACGAACCGTTGCTCGAGGTCTTCCACTCCTTGCCACAGCGGTTCCCCGCGCCCCAAGACGATGGGCACCACCGCGACGTGCATGCGGTCGACCAGATCCTCGGCGAGGAATTGCCGAATGCTCGACGGACCCCCACCGAGGCGAATGTCACCGCCTCCGGCCGCTTTTCGGACGATCTCGAGGGCTTCCGCCGGGGTGGCGTCGATGAAGTGGAAGGTGGTGCCGCCGTCCATCTCGATCGGTGGCCGGGGGTGGTGAGTAAGCACGAAGACCGGGGTGTGAAACGGCGGGTCGGCTCCCCACCAGCCTTTCCATTCGTCGCCGCTGACCCACGGGCCGCGCTGTGGGCCGAACTTGTTGCGTCCCATGATTTCGGCGCCAATGCCGGGCTCCCAGGTGCGGGCCAGGGCGTCGTCGATGCCCGTCGTCCCACCGGACTCGCCGTGCATCGCGCGGAAGGTGCGCGTCCCGAAGAACCACTCGTGCAACCGGCCGCCGGCGTGCCCGAACGGCGCGTCCGCGCTTTGCCCCATGCCGGTGCCGAAACCGTCGAGGGAAACCGAAAAATTGTGCACGCGCACCTCTGACATGGCGGGACTCCTCTGCATCGATTGTCGTCGCAGGATTGACCGTCCACACCCGCCAAACTCATCGGTCGAAGGCCGAACCTATGCTGGGGGCCATGGCGTCGATCTTCACCAAGATCATCAACCGTGAACTTCCCGGCCGCTTCGTCTACGAGGACGACGACATCGTCGCGTTCCTGACGATCGAGCCGATGACGCAGGGCCACACGCTGGTGGTGCCCCGCGCCGAGATCGATCAATGGCAGGACGTCGACGGCGCGGTGTTCGCCCGCGTCATGGCGGTGAGCCAGCTGATCGGCAAGGCCGTGTGCAAGGCGTTCCGGGTGGAGCGTGCCGGCCTGATCATCGCCGGGCTGGAGGTGCCCCATCTGCACGTCCACGTCTTCCCGACCCGCAGCCTGAAGGACTTCGGTTTCGCCAACGTGGACCGCAACCCCTCAGCGGAATCCCTCGATGCGGCCCAGGCCAAGATCAAGGCGGCGCTGGCTCAGCTGGCGTGAACCGGCTCCGGCGCGGGGACGTCGCTGACCCGGGGCAGCGTGACGCGGAAGCAGCACCCCTCGCCGGGTGAGGTCGTCACGGTTACGTCACCGCCGTGCGCGCGCACCAACGAGTCGACGATGGACAGCCCCAGGCCCGTGCCGCCGCTGGCCCGCGCCCGCGACGAGTCGGTGCGGTAGAACCGCTCGAACACACGCGACGCGTCCTGCTCACTCATTCCCGGTCCCTTGTCGGCCACTTCGAGCACCGCGTCGTTGCCCGCGGTGCCGACCCGAATGGTGACGTCGGCGCTGGGCGGGGTGTGCTGCAGGGCGTTAACGACGAGGTTGCTGAGCACCTGGCGAATCCGGGGTTCGTCGCCGAGCACCTCCGGGGTGCCGGGCCCGTCCAGGACCTCCATGGTGATGGCGCGCTTGGGGTCGATCGCCTGCGCGTCGTGCACGGCGTCGCTGGCCAACGCGAGCAGGTCGACGCGGTTGTGTTCCAGCGGACGCTGGACGTCCAGCCGGGCCAGCAGCAGCAGGTCGTCCACCAGCAGGCCCATCCGGCTGGCCTCGCTTTCGATGCGCGACAACAGCATCGACACGTCGCGCGCGGCGCCCTGGCGATACAGTTCCGCGAAGCCGCGGATGGTGGTCAGCGGGGTGCGCAGCTCGTGGCTGGCGTCGGTGATGAACCGCCGCATCCGTTCCTCGGAACCGCGGGCCTTCTCGGCGGACGACTCCGAGGAGGCCACGGCTTGCTGGATCTGGGTGAGCATTCCGTTGAGCGCCAACGAAAGTCGCCCCACCTCGGTTCGGGGATCGCGTTCGGGGACGCGGCGATCCAGCTGGCCGGCGGCGATGTCGGCGGCGGTGTGTTCGACCTCGGTCAGTGGCCGCAGGCTGCGGTGCACCACCGCGAAGCTGGCGATCCCGACGACGGCGAGCACCGCCACGCCGATGCCGATCTGCAGCCAGACCAACGAGCTGAGCGTGTGCTGCACGTCGGACAGGTCGACCGCGACCGTTGTCAGGCCGTGCGGCCCGCGCACCGACACCGCACGCCACTGGATGTCCGAGCCGTTGACCGAGGGCAGCGTCGTCGGATTGGGTCCGACATCGTTGTTGGGCGGCAGCGCCGGTTCGGCGTTGCGGTCGTTGATGGCGGTGAACGGGGTGCCGTCGGTGCCGATGCCGCGCACGTAGAACTTGGAGGGCGGGCGGCCGGGATCGGGGCCCTCGTAGGGCGGCGGCGACTGGCGCCGCGGAGCCTGCGCCCAGCTGCGCGACGCGTCGAGCAGCGTTTGGTCGATGCGGCTGATCAGGCTGTGCCGCAGGATCGAGGTGACGGCCAGACCGGAGACTGCCAGACCGCAGGCCACCAGGAGCAGGGTGGCGGCCACCAGGCCCACCCTGAGCGGCAATCCGCGTCGCACCTTGTTCGGCATCCTCGTTCTATTCGCCCTCAGCGCGGCTCCCGTAGTACGTAGCCCACGCCCCGCAGGGTGTGCAGCAGCCGCTTCTCCCCAGTGTCGATCTTGCGACGCAGATACGACACGTAGGACTCGACGACGTTCACGTCGCCGCCGAAGTCGTAGCGCCACACGTGGTCGAGGATCTTCGGCTTGCTCAGCACCGTGCCCGCGTTGATCACGAAGTAGCGCAGCAGGGTGAATTCGGTGGGCGAGAGCGACACCGGTTCGCCGGCCTTCCACACCTCGTGGGTCTCCTCGTCGAGTTCGATGTCGGCGAAACTCAGCCGGGCGTTGCGTGGTTCGGCCCCGCCCTTGCCGGCGCGCCGGAGAATGACCCGCAGCCGAGCGACGACCTCCTCGAGGCTGAACGGCTTCGTCACGTAGTCGTCGCCGCCGAGCGTCAGGCCCGCGATCTTGTCCTGCAGGGAGTCGCGGGCAGTCAAGAACAGCGCCGGGGCGTCGATGCCGTCCGCCCGCAGCCGCCGCAGCACCCCGAAGCCGTCCATGCCCGGCATCATCACGTCGAGGATCACCGCGTCGGGGCGGGCGTCACGGGCGCGATCCAGTGCCTGGGCGCCGTTGGTGGCCGTGTAGACCTCGAACCCCTGGAACTTCAGGCTGACGGAGAGCAGTTCGACGATGTTGGCCTCGTCGTCGATCACGAGGACGCGAGCTTCCGGTTTGGATCCGCTTTGGCTGGGCGCTGTCATGAGGTCACTTCTGTCCTTTGCTTGAACCTTTATTTGGAGAAGCCTTTCCAATTATTGTGTGATTCCTGAAAGCTCGATGCCAGTCGTCTGCTAACAGCCTGCAAAGAATCATGGTATGAGCTTGGAACGGCTGGGTTCGCGCAGGGGTGTCGTGAATAGACTCTGAAGGCATGAACTTCGCCAAGGGAATCGTGTCGCTCGCGACGGCCCCCGCGCGGGTCGGGCTGGCCGCGGCCGACGCGGGCTTGAACGTCGCCACCGCGGCGGTGGGGGTGGCGAAGCGTGCGCTGGGCGACGCCGGGGACTCCGGGACCTACGCGATGGCTTCGATGTTCGGGATCGACGAGGCGATCGTGCGCGCCAACCGGCTGGCCCGGCTGCTGGACGACGACGCGCCGCTGGGACGCGCCGTGGCGCCCGACGGCCCGTTGGACCGCTTACTGCGACCTGGCGGCGTGGTCGACATGCTGACCTCGGAGGGCGGCGTGCTCGACCGGCTGACCGCGGAGGGCGGCGCGCTGCAGCGCGCGCTGCAACCCGGCGGGCTGGCCGATCAGTTGCTCGACGAAAACGGGTTGGTCGAGCGGGTGCTATCCGAGGACGGTCTGGCGGACCGGCTGCTTGCCGAGGGCGGCCTCGTCGACAAGCTCACCGCCAGGAACGGTCCGCTGGAACAGCTCGCCGACGTCGCCGACACCCTGGCGCGGCTGACCCCGGGGATGGAGGCGCTGGAGCCGGCCATCGCCACCTTGCAGGACGCCGTCGTCGGCCTGACCATGGTGGTCAACCCGTTGAGCAACATCGCGGACCGGATCCCGCTGCCCGGCCGGCGGCGTCCCTCGTCGCGGCCGGTGCGCTCAACGCGGATCATCGAGAGCGACGAGTGACCCGTTAGGCTGGCACCCTGATTTACCCGGCCTCCTCAGCTCAGGGACAGCATCAATAGGACCGGCCGTCGGCGTACCGCAGTCGCCGGTAGGAGCGACCGTTGCCGCGATTCCTTGCTTTGTACGTCGGCAGCTGGCTGTCACAGTTGGGACAAATGAGCCGCAGATTCTCACGACGATTGTTGCTTGCGTCTCCGTTGATGTGGTCGACGATCAGCGCCAGGGTCACGCCGTTCCACTTGTCTGCGATGCCGCAGATCGCACAACAACCCCCCTGCTGCTCATAGAGGTAGTCCCGGACGTAGTGGCCTTGATAGGACCTGCGACCACAGACTCCGGTGTCGAGCCAGGCCTCCAAGAGCAAGCGTCGGCGGTGTGACTGTTGGCATGCATTGGTGCAGAACACCTTTAGCCGACGGCCTTTGAAAATGACTCCGCACCCGAGGCAGGTCACCGGCATAAGACAGACGCTATCGGTCAGTGCCGACAGGAACGGAGCCGCAATGGAGCCGCGTGAGAGACTCGAACTCTCGACATCCGCTTTACAAGAGCGACGCTCTACCAACTGAGCTAACGCGGCCGGGGCCGGCTCGATGAGCCATGAAGATTCTACGACGCGGTGATGCCGTCGGAGTTGCGAGCCGACTCGAGCAGGCGGAGGTGCGAGCCGGCGCGGTCGTGTCGTCATGTCGGGAGGAAACTCGCCGAAGGCGCGCCTTGCTAGGCGAGCGGTCGTCGGCTCAATCCTGACAACGGCCTCATTCCTCGAGATCAGATTTCGGGAGCTTTTAGCGCAATGACGAGGCTGCTAGCGTCGCGAAGAAGGACGGCTCGTGGTCGGGCAGCGGGTTAATGGTGCATCGGTAGGAAGGCGCATGAAATGGCCAAACACTCGCCGGCAAGACTGGTTGTTGCGGTTTGCGCTTCGGCGTTGGCATGGACCACCGGGTCCGGGGTCGCGTCTGCAGACCCAGATCTGACTCCCCTCATCAACACGACCTGCACTTATCCGCAGGCGGCGGCGGCGCTGAACGCGGCTTCGCCCGATGGTGGCGCGGAGTATGCCGCTTCCCCGGAGAGGCAGACCTGGCTACATGCATTTCTCGACGGAGGGGCTGAGCAGCGCCGGCAGCTGATCCAGCAGCAGGCGGCTCAGGTCAACCAGTACGCCGGATTTCTAGTGACGATGGCCAACACCTGCAAAAACTATCCAGCCGGCTAACGGCGGGATACGAGCACTCCAATTCCCAAGCAGCGCTGTTAGAGATGACTCACCGCAAACGCTGCGGCGTCGTTGGTCATCCCGTTCGTGCTGTACATGAGGTGTGCGAGTCCCGGCTGCGGGTTGGGGACACCAGAGCAGATGTCGTCGCCGGGAACGCACAACTCGATGGTCTTGGGCGCGTACAGCGGGCCGATCCTGATGGGCGGCGCGCCGTAGCTGCTCAGGAACTGGTCCGAGGGCTTTCCGAACAGTGCGACGGCGGCGACGTGGTTAGCGATCTGCGGCGGCATCGGCTTGGGTACGTACGGCATGTACTCAGCAGGTACTTCCTTCGGTACGGAAGCCGAGGTGAGGAAACCCGCGATGACTGCGCCTTGGGAGTAGCCGCCGATCACCATCCTGGTGTTCGGGCAGTTCGCCGCCATGTACTCAACATGGTCCCTCGCGTTGTAGATCCCGTTCATGACGGTGCTGAGGAACGGTAAGGCGGCTTGCAAATCGCCGGCGGGAGGAAAATCGCCGCTCGCGGGGTAGTCGACCCCGTATACGCCGATCGACCGATTGCCGGCTTGCGCGCGCAGGGAGTCGACAAATGCCTGTCCCACCGCGCCAACGCCGGGTGGCTCATAGGTACCGCGGGCGAACACGACCTCAATGTCGGGGCATGGTTCGGCGGACGCGGACGGGACGGGTGTCCCCAGCAGCGCCGCGCAGGTCGCGACAGCGCCAGCCCCAACGAAACGAACGATCTGGCGGGCGCCGACGAGGATCAGCAGGCGACGCGCCCACTCAGCTTGTATTGGTTTCCTGACTTTCATTTGCACCCCACAGTGTCGCGGCATCCCCCGACCCGTGGCTTGGTTAAATGCTGCCATACCGAGCAGCGAAATACCCCCCCTTGTCAGCAAAATACCGCCCCCAACAGGCCGGGACCGCCGCTATGTATGAGCTCGGCGGGCCCCTGGTCGTGTCGGAGTTGCGCCGAGGTGGCGGCCCGGCGAATCATCGACAACTAACATGAGCAATCTTCTCGGCGTCACTGGTTGAGCGTGGCCCTTAGGCGTGTTGACGAGTTGAAGCCCGGAGACAGGATCCGCATGAGGATCGGGCACGCCACCATCGTCGCGACCGAGCCCCTCGACGACGACCGAACCCTGATCACCTTTCTCTACGGCACGCAAGGGGCCGCCGACAACGACCTCACGGTGGATGTCCTGGACGACGACGAGTGGGGTTGGTAATCACGACTTCTTCGACGGGATGACGATGACGACGATCAACGTCAGGATCGAGAAGAACAGCCCGAGCAGGCCCCAACCGAGGGCGCTGCGGCCCTTCATGCCGGCGATCACGGCGCACACGATGGCGGCGATGATGCTGCCGATCGCGACGAAGATGCCTTTGATCCCCCTGAGGATGATGCCCGCGGCCTCGGGTTGTTGTGCCGCGGCAAGGACAACGCTGTGCAACATGATGCCTCCTCGATGAACGACACAGTCCGGACGTGCGCCGATCTGACCGGATAGATACCCAGCCGGGCGGGCAACCATGCCAGGAGCAGGGAGAGCTGGAGTAGTCCGGCCGGTAGCGGGTAGCCGGTGCCCAAAGGTTTTTTCGGTCTGGAGGTCACGCGATGCCGGTTACCGCGGGTCACGTTCCCGGCATGACGTCGGGTTTGCGCAGGGTCCCCATGGACCCGGGGCGCTTCCACAGCGGGCGTTGGTTCCTGCTGATCGAGGGCGTGCTGGTGAGCGCGTTCGGCATCGCCGGTTTGGTGTCCGCGGCAATGCATCCGCACGCCGGACCCACCGGCGCCCCCGTTCTCGGACTGACGTCGACACCGCTGCACAGCGGCCTGCTGCTGGCGTTGGGGGTGGTGGCCATTGCGGCCGTCGTGCATCGCCGCGCGGCGGTGACGGTCACCGCGGTCAGCGCGGTGAGCTACACGATGTTGTTGTTCTTCACCAGTGTCGCCACGGCGCGCAGGGTCCCGACGCCGATGGGCTTCCACGCCGCCGACATCTTGCTGCACGGGATTCTGGCGGTGGTCAACCTCGCGCTGCTGATGTGGCTGATTCCCGACGAGTTGGGAGACGAGGTCTGGGCGCCGCGACGGCGCCGGGGGCGGGATCGGCGGGAGCCCTCGCCTCCCGGGGCGGCCACGGCGCCGGTCCCCGCGCCGGCACCGGTGCAGGAGTCGGGTGCTCCCGCGGGCATGCCGGAGCCAGCCGCCACGCCGGTCAGCGTTCCCGAACCTCTCGAGCGGTCGAGGAGCGAAGCTTCCGACGAGCGCTCGGCCTACCACGGCGTCGAGACGGACGCGGTGCGATCACGCCGCGCCGCCGTCGCCGTGGCGGCCCTGGCAGCCGCCGTCGTCATCGCCGTCTGGCTACGCCGCCGCGGTCGCTAGAGCAATCCGCTCAGCTCGGCCGTCAGCCCACCCACACTGGTGTTGGTCACGGCGTGGATCAGGTCGCGGCCCACCGCGACCGGGAAGTGAACCGTCGCCGCGGCGACCTCGTCGACACCGTTTTGCACCGCGCCCACGATCGTCGCCGGATCGCCGGTGCCAAGGGCCGTCAAGCTGTTCCAGGCCGCGAATTGCGGCGCCGTGATCAGGTCGCGCACGTCGACGAACAGCTTGGTCGGCAAGGTGGCCGGCCCCACCGGCACGCCGTCCCAACTGACCAGCGACCAACCGCCCTGGGGACTGCCCTGCACCACGACCACGCCGGTGTTGGGCAACGGGTGGGTGAGCATCAGCAAGGGATCGGGATTGTTGACGTTCATCAGCGTGCCGACTTCGATCGCGAACTCGCTGGAGAACGCGACGTCGGTGATTTGGCCGTTGCCCGGGTTCACGACGGGGTTCGTCATCGCGGTGCCATACATCGTCTGCATCGCGTGGGTGAACCCCTGGTCGAAGACGATCCCGTTGATGTGGGCGGAGCCAGGGCCGAGCATCGGCACGATGGGGAATCCGAGCGTCCATGCCAGCGGCGCAACCAAATACAGCAGGCCCTGGGGGCTGATGTCCGGTGCGCCGTCGAAGACTCCGGCGCTGATCTCGTTGAGTCCGGCCAATATTGGCACATTGTTCATGCCGGCGAAGAACGCGGTCTGCTGGACCCTGGTCAGCTGCGATTCGAAAACCCCCGCGAAGTTACCTTGCGCCCCGAGCGCGGTGCCGATGGCCGTCGCCTGTTGGACGCCCAGCGGCGTGAGGGGCAATCCGGGTACGGCCGTGTCAATCAGGTTGGCGGCGTTGCCAACTGACTGCCCGTGCCGCACGAAGTCGATGACGATCGACTGCTGGTTGCCGCCGGTGCCGAACAGCGCCTGGTCGATCGCGCTTCCGAACGGGCTGTTGGCCCAGGCCCCGGTGATCGTGTTGAGCGGAGCGTTGAGGAACGCCTGCAGCTCGCTGGAAAGGCTGGCGGCGTTGACCGCCTCGGTGGCCGTGTACGACGACGACGCCGCGGTCAACGTCTGCACGAACTGCTCGTAGTACGTCGTCGCCCGCGCCGCCGCCGCCTGATAGTCCTGGGCGTGCGCGCCAAACAGCGCCGCGATGGCCGCCGACACCTCGTCGCCGCCCGCCGCCGCCAGCTCGGTCGTCGGAAAGGCCGCGGCCAGATTGCCGGCGGTCACGTCCGAACCGATGCGCGCCACGTCGGCCGCGACCGTCTCCAAAATTTCTGGCAGAACGAGCACAGATGACATTCGCCTAAACCCCCCGGTTTGGTTTTGAGTACTAGCCATCATGAAGCGCGAGGGGCGAAGGTGTGGCCGATTTCGACCAATCGCCGGCGCGCGAAAGGCTTACCGCCGAGCGTCCTTGCGCGCGAGGAACGCCCGCATGTGCTGTTGCGGCTCGCCGGTCAGGAACGCCAGACCGAACTGCTCGACGCTGTCCTCGACGGCCCTCTGCACGGTCATGTCGAACCAGCTGTTGAGGAGGCGCTTTTGTTGCCGGACCGCCTGCGGGCCGAACCCGCTCAGCTTGGCGCCGAGCTCGGCGATGCGGGCGTCGAGGGCGCCGGGCGCGACGACCTCGTGCACCAGGCCCCAGGCGGCGGCCGTGTCGGCGTCGATCGTTTCACCTGTGAGCAGTAGCCAGGTCGCATGCGAGGCCCCGATCAGCCGTGGGATCAACGCCGCATGGATGACCGACGGGATGCCGACCGCCACCTCCGGCATGCCGAATTTTGCACCCGACTCCGCGACCCGCAGATCGCACGATGCCGCGACCTCCAACCCGCCGCCGAGACACCAGCCCGCGAGCCTCGCGATGACGGGGACGGGGCAGTCGCGGATGGCCTCGCACAGCCCCGCGAGCCGGCGGATGAACACTTCGGCGCTGGACCGGTCGAGGGTGACCATCTCGTTGATGTCGGCCCCGCCGATGAAGGCCTTCTCACCGGCTCCGCGCAAGACGACGACCCGCACGTCGCCGTCCTGGCTGACGGCGCCGAACGCCTGGGTCAGTTCGTCGATGGCGCCGGTGCCGATGATGTTCAGCGGCTTGGAGTTGATCAACTCGATGGTGACCGAGCCGCCGTCGCGGCCGAGCCTGACGAATTGGCTGTCCGTCGTGTGCATGCTCTACGCGTACACGAGTCGCGGGGAAAGGTCAGCAACAAAAAGCCGCCCCGGCGCGAACCGGGGCGGCTTCTCGGCTGTTCCTGCGGGCCCGCGAGGCGTCAGTACAGCGGAACCCAGACGCCGAAGAACCAGTAACCCCAACCGCCGTAGTACCAGTTGAAGACCGGGAAGACGGTGAAGGTGTTGTACTCGAACGGGCCGAAGTCGGACCGGGCGTAGACCACGTCGCGCGGCGGACCGTCCCACGGGCGGTTCCACCCGCCGGGAGGCGGCGGGCCGTCCCATCCGCCGGGGGGCGGTGGGCCATACCAGCCGGGCGGGGCGTGGTGCGGGGCCGGGCCGTCGTTCCAGCCCCACCCGCGCTCCGGCGGCGGAGGCGGCGCGCCGCGGCCCACGACGCTGAATTGGACATCGCCCGCCGGGCCGCCGATTTCCGCGCTCGCCGTGACCAGATCGCGGCGCGGGACGTAGGCCGGATGGGGCGGCTGCGTGCTCGGCGGGTTGAGCGCCGGGCGAGCCTCCCGGCCGGACGGCGGGGTGGTTTGCCCACTCGCGGGCGCGGTGGTTTGTGCGCTCGGCGCCGTCGTCTGCCCGCCCGGCTGGGTGGTTTCCGTCCTCGGCGGCTCGCTGCCTCGGGTCCACGACGGGTGCGTGCTTTCGGTCGCCGGCGGCTCGCTGGATTGGGTGGCCGGCGGCTGCGTGCTCTGGGTGGCCGGCGGTTGCGTCGAGTGCGTCGCCGGCGGCTGGCTTTGGGTGGCCGGCGGCTGGCTTTGGGTGCTCGGCTCATGGGTCTGCGGCGGGTTCTGCGGGGCCTGCGTCGCTCCGCCGCCACCACCACCGCCGCCGTGGCAGTTCGGGCACGGCGGTGGCGGGTCCAGCGGCGCCGAGCTGGCGAACCCGGGGTTCAGGGCGGAGATGCTGAGCCCCGCCGCGACCGCCGCCGCGCTGACGATACGTTTCATAGACATTTCAGTGCGTCCCCCTAGGTGGGTGTAGATCGCCTGCGCTACGGGCAGGTCACGTCCAGTTCGAATGGCTTGGTCACGGTCTTCGGCTGCTGCGGATTGCTCATATCGGTGCCGGTCGCGGTGCCCTTGATGGCGTAAGACTTGCCGTTGACGGCGGCCCCTGCGTTGCTCGCTTGGTTGGGGGCGGCGTCGGAAAAACCGAGCGCGATCCCGTTGACGCTGCCCAGTCCGACCGAATGGACGATCGGCGGATTGTCGTTGCTGACGACCGCCCCGACCCCGGCCGTCGGGTCGCCGATGCCGATGGTGGTGACGCCGTTGGCCGAGTTGCACGTGACTTGGCCGCTGACGTTCTGGTTTTGCCCGTCGACGACGACCTGAGGTCCGGCCGCCGCCGGCGCGGAACTCGATGACGCTCCCGTGCTGGACTTGTTGCTCGAACAGCCGGCACACGCCGCGACCGCGACGGCCACGCCCGCTACCCCGACCACGATCCCACGCTTCACTACTGATCTCCTTCGTGCCGCTGGTTCGTACCTTTTCGTTGACAGGCTCCGCTAGACGGACGCTGACAAACGCCGGTCCCGCGGATACCCGTTCCTGCTATTTGCAAACGCCAGTTCTCAGGCCGCGGCCTCAGGGCAGGACGTGCAGGCCCCACCTGCCGAGCAGGGGGTCCACGAGCGCGAAGTACGTCGTGTAATCGTCGTCGTCGGGCGACGACATCAACAGGCCGACGGCGCTGACGGTGCCGTCCGGGTTCTTCACGAAGCCGGGGCTGCCGCTGTCCCCGTTGAGGCTGTACACGCTGGCTTCGACGACGTCCCCCTCGATGCCCTTGACCTCGCCGCACGTCTCACCGGTGACCGCGCCGACCTTGCAGAACGGCATGCCGATCTGAATCTGGTTCGCGCTCAGCACATCCCGGACCACATACCGGCCACCGACGTGGCCCACCGGCGTGCCGACGCTCGGATTAAGCCGGATGATCGCGGCGTCCCTCGTGTCGGCTTCGTGCTCGCTGGCGGTGATCCGGCCCAGCGGCACGTTATCGCCGTAGGTCCACGCCGAGCCGTCGTGCGCATCGCAGTGCCCGCTGGTCATCAGGTAATAGCTACCGTCGTTGCCTTGAGCCGCGAAACCCGCTGTGCACCTGCTGCTTTCATCTTCGACCTTGATGCCCGGCTCCACACCCGGATTTGCCCAGACCGGGTTCGCCAAACCCGTCGCGGCAATGACGACGGCACCAACCAGCCCCAACCCCCGCAACCACCGCACGGTCACGCCGCCTCTCTTCTCGTGTAGGGCAGCATGTTAACAGCGGGACCACCGGCCCGCGCTATGAAGTGGCGTGCGACGCCCTCAAGCGCGGGTGCTCGGGGGGTATGGATTCGTTAGGGACAACGACAGAGACTGATCAGCATTGTGCGCCCTCGGCTATGGTCAGCTCCCAATCCAGCCACGCCGTCGCATAGCGGATCTTCTTCTTGGCATCATCGATGGCTTCGGGTTTGAGCCGCAACCGATCGAGGATCCGCTCGGCAACATGCCCCGAGTGATCGGATAACCCTTCCGCTCCGCAACTGCAGGACACCCCCGAATCGTCGACATCCCGCACCGCGCGGTGCTTTTCGATGATTTCGCGAATGGGTGCGATCAAATCGGGCATGCCGACCTCAGCTGGCGGCACCGGCCAGACGCCCCATTCTTTGCACCGCGTGGTCGGCGGTCCTGCGGGCCCGCAATGCCCAGACGATTTGACAGATTCCGATGACCACGAGCCACGCCCCGGTGACGAGCGCAAGCATGACGATGCTGTCGAAAGGCCAGGTGATTATGACCATGCCGGCGATGGTTGTGAGGATCCCAAGGAAGGTGTGCCATGGCCGCTCCGGCAGCTCCGGATGGCTTATCGCCAGCACCGCCTCCGTGACGCCTTGGAAGATGAAGCCGACGCCGATCCAGATCGCCAGCAGCAGAACCGCGTAGCCACCGCCGAAATGCCGGAAAGCGAGCACGCCCAGGACGACCGAGAGCGCTCCGGAGATGAAGTACAGCACCCGGCTGGCGGCCGGCACATCGAACGTCAGCGCGAAAGCGACCTGCGCAATGCCCGAGACCACCAGATACGCGCCGAACAACACCGCCGCGACGAGGATCGATTTTCCGGGCCAGATCAGCACCACCACGCCCAGCGCCAGGGCCATCACCCCGGACGCCAGGACCGTCTTCCACAAATCACGAAATATTTCCGGTGTCTGCACTGCGGTCATGGCACGCTCCTTAACGCCTGGTGGTATCCGCATCAAAAATCGTGCGGCTTTGCGGGCCGCGCACCTAGGGCACAAAGTCCCTGATCCGCGTTGAATCGCCGAGGTCGGAAGCGTCTGTCTGGCAACCGCTTCGGCCGAACGGCGACAGGAGCGCTCCGAACGCCCGGTGGGCGCGTGTCATTGCGACCGGATGAGCCCCGCGCCCGTCACGCTGTAAAGACGTCGGGCCAGGAGCTGCCCGGCTCGGGCCGATGAACGGGGCGTGCACGTGGTTGACAACCCGGAGCCACAACAAGATCTTGCCGATCGGGGCCATCACCGGTTGGTGGGTCGCCCACACGACGACGACGAAGGACCGATCGTCGACGCCGAACAGCGCGCCGCGCAACTGCGTTCCGACGCACATCATCTCGGCCGGCGCGGGCAGCCGTTCAACCGGCGCTCCCCGTTCGTTGTGGGGCTGACCGCGTCAGCCGGCGTGGCCGTGACGTATGGCGCGGTGCTCGTCCTCGGGTCGATGTCGTCGGTGCTGGTGTTGATCGGCGTGGCGATGTTTTTCGCGCTGGGACTCGAGACCGCCGTGTCTTGGCTCGTCAACCGCAGGGTGCCGCGCTGGGCGGCGGTCACAATCGTGCTGACGGCCGTGTTTGCCCTCATCGCCGGGACATTGGCCGCGACCATTCCCCCGCTGGTGCAAGAGGCGCGTCAGCTCGTCGACCAATTGCCCCTTTACCTGCAGCACGCCCAGGACCGTTCGTCCCTCATCGGCAGGATCAACGAACGCGTCCACCTGCAACAGCGAATCACCGACCTGGTCAACGGGTCCGGCCGGTTCACCGTCGCGGGGATCGTCCGGACCGGGTCGGAGGTGTTCGGCGTCATGTCGCACGTCGGCATCGTGGCAATGCTCACCGTTTACTTCCTCGCCGACATGCGCCGCATCCGCGCCGGCTTCTACCGCCTCATGCCTAACTCTCGGCGGCCGCGCGCCATTCTGATCGGCGACGAGGTGGTGGCCAAGTTCGGTGCGTATCTGTTTGGGAACGTGCTGACTTCGGTGATTGCGGGGGCCGCCACCTTTGTGTGGTGTCTCGTTCTCGACGTCCCCTACGCGGTCCTGCTTGGCGTAGTCGTGGCCGTCTTGGACCTCTTCCCCTACGGCTCGACAGTTGGTGGATTCATCGTCGCCGCGGTCGCGCTGAGCGTCTCGATCCCCGTCGCCATCGTGACCGTTCTCTTCTACATGGGCTTCCGGCTGGGCGAGGATTATCTGTTGACGCCCAAAATCATCGGCCGGGCGGTGCGAGTGCCGGCCGGCGTCACTGTGGTCGCCGTGCTCCTCGGCGCGGCGTGGCTGGGCGTGGTCGGGGCGCTGGTGGCGATCCCGCTCGCGGCGGCCGTGCAACTACTCATGCAACAACTGCTGTTCCCCGTGCTCGACGAGGCGTGAGCCGCGCCGAATGCCCTCGGGAAACGGTCAGCGCGGCGCCGCGCCCGACAGGTCCAGGGCGATGTCGACGAGCATGTCTTCCTGGCCGCCGACCATCCCGCGACGCCCGGCCTCGACGAGCAGCGTCCGCGCGTCGACACCGAACCGCTCCGCCGCCGCCTCCGCATGGCGCAGGAAGCTGGAGTACACCCCGGCGTAGCCGAGCGTCAGCGTCTCGCGATCGACGCGCACCGGACGTTCCTGCAGAGGGCGGACGAGGTCGTCGGCGGCATCCTCCAGGGCATTGAGGTCGCAGCCGTGCTCCCAGCCCATGCGGGTGGCGGCCGCGATGAAAACCTCCAGTGGGGCGTTGCCCGCGCCGGCACCCATGCCGGCCAGGGACGCGTCGACGCGACGACACCCGTGCTCGACGGCGACCATCGAGTTGGCCACGCCCAACGACAGGTTGTGGTGGGCGTGGATGCCTATTTCGGTTTCCGAACAAAGGTTTTGGCGCACCGCGTCGACCCGCTCGGCGACGTCGCGCATGGTCATGGCGCCGCCGGAGTCGACGACGTAGACGCAGCCGGCCCCGAAGCCCTCCATCAACTTGGCCTGCTCGGCCAGCCTCTGGGGAGTGGTCAGGTGGCTCATCATCAGGAATCCGACGGTGTCCATGCCCATCTCGCGGGCCGCCGCGATGTGGTGAGCGGAGATGTCGGCCTCGGTGCAGTGGGTGGCGACCCGCACCACGCCGGCCCCGGCCCGATGCGCCGCGGCCAGGTCCCGGATCGTGCCGATACCCGGCAGGATCAGGGTCGCGATCTTTGCCCGGCGGACAACGCCGGCGACCGCCTCGATCCACTCCAGGTCGGTGTGGCCGCCGAAGCCGTAAACGCAGCTTGAGCCGCCCAGCCCGTCGCCATGGGCGACCTCGATCGAATTGACGCCCGCCGCGTCCAACGCCGCGGCGATGTCGGCGACCTGCCGCAGCGTGTATTGGTGGCGAACCGCGTGCATCCCGTCCCGCAGCGTGACGTCGCTGATATAGAGCTGCTCGGCCATGGTTACACTCCTACGTTCGTCATCTCGTGTGCGGCAATGCTTTTGGCGGTCGCCAGCGCCGCGGAGGTCATGATGTCGAGGTTGCCGGCGTACGCGGGAAGGTAATCCGCGGCGCCCGTCACCTGAAGCAGCGTGGTGACCCTCGTCCCGATGAACTTCCCGGTCTCGGGAATATGTAGCGGGTTGTCGGGACCGAAGGTCTCGAACTGCACCGGCTGCTTGAGCCGATAACCGGGAACGTAGTCCTGGACCCGCTCGATCATCGCCGTGATGGACGCCTCGACGGCGGTTTGGTCGCAGTCGCCTTCCACCAGGCAGTACACCGTGTTGCGCATGATCACCGGCGGATCGGCCGGGTTGAGAACGATCACCGCTTTGCCGCGCTGCGCGCCGCCGACGACTTTCAGCGCGGTGGCCGTGGTCTCGGTGAACTCGTCGATGTTGGCCCGGGTGCCCGGGCCGGCGGACTTCGACGAGATCGCCGACACGATCTCGGCGTAGGACACCGGCGCCACCTGGTTGACCGCGGCCACAATCGGAACTGTGGCCTGCCCGCCACATGTCACCATGTTCAGGTTGGGCTCGTCGATGTGGTCCTCCAGGTTGACCACCGGCACACAGAACGGACCGATGGCGGCGGGAGTCAGGTCGAGCACACGTACACCGGTGTGGCGCAGGGCCTCCCAGTGCTTGACGTGGGCCTCGGCGGACGTGGCGTCGAACACCAACCGGATCTGGTCGAAGCCCGGCATCGCCAGCAGCCCGTCGACGCCCTGCGCGGACGTCGGCACGCCGGCCCGCTTCGCCCGCGCCAGCCCGTCGGAGGTCGGGTCGATTCCGATCAACGCCGCCATCGTCAGCGGTCCGCCACTGCGCAGGATCTTGAGCATCAGATCGGTGCCGATGTTGCCGGACCCGATGATCGCCACCGGAAATTGTTGACTGGCCATGGATTTCTCCTCTACTCAAACGTGACGCTGACGGCGCCCAGGGCGGTGATCGTGGCCGCGGCGCGGTCGCCCGCCCCGACGAACGCGGCCCCGGTGTAGGAGCCGGACATCACGAATTGCCCGGCCTCGATGGCCGTTCCGTATTCAGCCAGGGCGTTCGCCAGCCACGCGACGGCGGCGGCCGGATCGCCCATGACGGCGGTGCCCTGCCCCTTTTCGACCAGCACGTCGTTCAGGTAGAGCGCCGCGGTGGTGCCGGACAGCGGCGGCGCGTCGGAGATCGGTACCCACTCGCCGAGCACCACCGCACCCGAGCTGGCGTTGTCGGCAATGGTGTCCGCCAGCGTGATCCGCCAGTCGGCGATGCGGCTGTCTACGATCTCCAGCGCCGCGGCCACCGCTTCGGTTGCCGCCATCACCTCGGCGACGGTCACCCCCGGACCGCGCAGCGGCGCCCGCAGGAGAAACGCCACTTCGGGTTCCACCCGCGGCGCACAGAACGCAGCCCTCGGCACCGAGGTCCCGTCGGCGAGCACCATGCTGTCGAGGACGTAACCGAAGTCGGGCTCGCTGACACCCAGCAGGCTTTGCATCGGCGCGGAGGTCAGCCCGATCTTGTGGCCGCGCAGCAGCGCGCCATCAGCCAGGTGGCGAGCCAAGTTACGTCGCTGTACCGAATAGGCTTGCGCCACACCAAGAGTCGGATAGGTCTCGGTCAGCGGCGGAATGGGACTGCTGCCCACCTGTGCCGCATACAGCCGCCGCGCGGCGTCGTCGAGCTGCGGGTCACGTGCGGTCACATCGATCATGTCGGTTCTCCGACTCCCATTAGTTTCGTCGCCGCCTGGAAGACCAGGCGCACATGCAGGTCGAACAGCTTGAGCAAGTCGACCGAGTCGCCGCCGACCTCCTTGGCGATGAACAGGCCGTCGGCGCCGGCGATCGCATAGGTGGTGAGCAGGCGCACGCCTTCGTCGTCGAGCTCGGGTGCAAGGTCGCGCACGACCGCCTCGAACCGGTGAAACGCGCGGTCGCGGACCTCGAGGAACATCGCCCTGGCGCGCGGCTCGACCGGGCGGCGCTCCAGCGCCAGCATCAGGCCCAGCCGGAGGAAGTCAGGGGCATCCAGCAGCGCCTTGGCCACCTGCATCCCGAGCTCGTTCACCCGCTCCGCGGCCATTTCGCCGCCCGGCAGGTCCGCCGCGGCCAGCCAGCGGGCGAAACTTCGCTCGATGACGGCGGCGATCAGGTCGTCCTTGTCGGCGAAGTGCCAGTAAATGGACGTCGGCGGCAGGCCGCTCTTCTTGCTGACCAGGGAGATGGTGGTTCCTTCGTAGCCGCGTTCGGTGGCGACCTCGGTCGCCGCATCCAGAATCCGCTCGCGCGACTGTTCCCCGTTGGCCCGGGTGCGCCTGCGGCCGCGAGGTCCGGTTGCGCCCGTCTTTTCGGGTTCTGCCGTCACGTTCCCTCCTTTTTGGGTGTTGACGCTCACGCTACAAGAGCTTACTGTATGGATCGCTACATTAACAAGCCTGGCGAAGGGGCCGGAAATGACAGATCAGAAAACCTATGACGTGGCGATCGTCGGCTACGGCCCGGTCGGCTGCACCGCGGCCAACCTGTTGGGCCAATTGGGCCTCAACGTCGTCGTCGTGGAACGCGACCCCGACATCTATGCGCGAGCGCGCGCCATCTCGACCGACGAGGAGGTCGTTCGGATCTGGCAGCAGATCGGGCTGGCCGACCGGCTCAACGCGGACATGCAGCCCGGCCGTGGGGCCAACTTCGTCGACGCCAACGGCGTGCCGTTCGTCAAGCTGCTACCGGTCTCGCGCGGCAACGGCCACCCGCCGCAGCAGTTCATCTACCAGCCGGCGCTGGAAAAGGTGCTCCGCGAAGGCGTCGATCGCTTCCCCAACGTGTCCATCCTGCTCAAGCACGAATGCCTGCGGCTGGTCCAGAAGGACGACCACGTCGAGCTGATGCTCGCCGACCTCGACGCCGACGAGTTCCGCCGGATCCGGGCCTCCTACGTGATCGCCGCCGACGGCGGATCCAGCGCGACGCGCGCGCAGCTGGGTGTCGGGTTCGGCGGCCGCACCTACGGCGAGCGCTGGATCGTCATCGACACCAAGGTGCTCACGGAATGGCCGGGCCACGACCGGCTGCGGTTCCACTGCAACCCCGAACGGCCGACCGTCGACTGCCCCACCCCGCTGGGACACCACCGCTGGGAGTTCCCGGTGCGCGACGAGGAGGACGAGAAGGACCTCCTGCATGAGGAGGCCATCTGGAACGTGCTGCGGGGCCAGGGGATATCGCCGGAGAACGTGCAGATCCTCGGCTTCGCCTGCTACAGCCACCACGTCCGCTTCGCCGACCGCTGGCGCGTGGGACGGGTCTTCCTGGCCGGCGACGCCGCCCACGCGATGCCCCCATGGATCGGCCAGGGCATGTGCGCCGGCGTGCGCGACGTGGCGAACCTGTGCTGGAAGCTCGGCGCCGTGCTGAACGGGTCGCTGCCGGAATCCGTGCTGGACACCTACCAGGCCGAGCGGATGCCTCACGTCAAAGAGGTGACCAACCGCGCGGTCAAGACCGGCAAGCTGATCATCCAGCGCAACCGGTTGCGTGCGGCGGCCCGCAATCACATCTTCCGCACCGCCAGCAAGGTGCCGGGCTTCCTCACCTGGCTGCGCAACCACCGCTGGATTCCCGACGCGCACTACCGGGAAGGCCTGCTGGCCCGCAACGGCAACCGGGCCGTCGGCTGGCTGGTCCCCCAGCCGCACGTGCGCGACGAAAAGGGTGACAGCGTGCGCCTCGATGACGTGATCGGCGGCCGCTGGACCGTGCTCCAGACCGGGCGCGCGGCCGAATGGCCGGACTGGCGAGCAGCGGGCGTGCCGGTCCTGCAGGTCACCCCGCCGGGAAGCGTTCCGCGCGCCGACACCATCGTCGACAGCGACGGCACCCTGACCAGCTGGCTACACAAAAAGGGCACTTCCGTGGTGGCCGTGCGGCCCGACGGCTTCGTCTACGCAGGCGCCGCCGAGGGGCAACCCCTGCCCCCGCCGCCCACCGGCTTCAAATCGTAAGGGCTTGACTATGGCAACCGAAAGGACAACCGAAATGGCAACCGAAACCATCACCGAACGCACCGTCCTCGTCGACGGAAAGGAGATCTTCCTGGCCGAAGCCGGCAGCGGGACCCCAGTGGTCCTGCTGCACGGCGGGGGGCCGGGCGCCTCGGGCGTGTCGAACTACTCCCGCAACATCGAGCCGCTCGCCGAGCACTTCCGGGTCATCGTCCCGGACATGCCCGGCTACGGCCGGTCCGCCAAGGGGGTCGACCGGCGAGACCCGTTCGGGTACCTCGCCGTTCACATCAAGGGCATGCTCGACGCGCTCGGCATCGACCGGGCGCACCTGGTCGGCAACTCCTACGGCGGGGCGTGCGCGCTGCGGCTCGCCCTGGACGCCCCCAATCGCGTCGACAAGCTGGTGCTGATGGGTCCCGGTGGCGTGGGAATCAGCCGGGGGCTGCCCAGCCCCGGGCTGCGGAGCCTGCTCTCCTACTACGGCGGCGAAGGCCCGAGCCTGGAAAAGCTGCGCACGTTCATCCGCTCGTACCTGGTGTACGACGGCGACAGCGTGCCGGAATCGCTCATCGAATCCCGGTACCGGGCTTCGATCGATCCCGAGGTCGTCGCGAATCCGCCCCTGCAGCGGCCGGCGGGTCTGGCCACGCTGTGGCGGATGGACTTCACCCGCGACCGCAGGCTCCAGGGCCTGGCAACGCCGACCCTGGTCGTCTGGGGACGAGACGACAAGGTGAACAAGCCGAGCGGCGCAGCGATGCTGGCCGAGCGGATGCCCAACGCCGACGTGCTGATGACCGCCAACACCGGTCACTGGGTCCAGTGGGAACGGGCCGACCTGTTCAACGCGGCCACCGCCGAATTCCTGAAAAACTAATCACCGCACGAGAATTCAAGGATCAACATGACAACCACAGTTAAGCCCTCGGTGTTCGGCAGTGTGCACTTGGGTTACGTCGTCGTCGAAAGCGACAAGATCGACGACTGGAAACGGTTCGGCCGCGACGCGATCGGCATGCACCTCGACGATATGGCGCCCGACACCGTCCGATTCCGCCTCGACGACAACGAATGCCGCGCGCTGGTGCGGCGCGGCCCCGCCGAGGACGTCGTCGCGCTCGGCTGGCAACTCGACGACCACGCGACGTTCGACGAGATCAACCGCCGCGTCGTCGACCACGGCGTGCCGGCAATCGAGGGCACCGACGAAGAGGCGAAGCTGCGCGGCGTCGAGCGTTTCCTCCGGTTCCGTGGCCCGAACGGGCTGGCCCAGGAGATCTACACCACCGCGCGCACCGCGCCGCTGCCGCTGGACATACCGGGCAGCGGGTTCGTCACCGGCGCAGGCGGAATGGGCCACGTCGCCCTGACGAGCAAGAAGCCGCAGCTGGTCCGCGGCTACTACAACCACGTGTTCGACGCGCGCCTGTCGGACTACATCGACGAGACGATCAACGGCCTCAAGCTGAAGGTCCGGTTCCTGCGGGTCAACGAACGCCACCACACCGTGGCGATCGCCTCGGCTAAGCAGTTGCCGGTCAACCCGATTCGCTCCCGGGTCCAGCACGTCAACGTACAGGTCGCCACGCTCGACGATATGGTCGCCTCCTATCAGCGGGTCAAGGAGCTGGGCTTCGCCATTCCCATGTCGGTCGGACAGCACACCAACGACAAGGAGCTGTCCTACTACGCGATGACCCCGTCGGGATTCGAATGGGAGGTCGGGTGGAACCCGATCGTCGTCGACGAATCGACCTGGAAACCCACCACCCACCAGGGCATCAGCATCTGGGGCCACAAGCCGGAAGGGCAAACCGTCATCGACAAGCTCAACCAGTTCGCGGTGGCCGCACGCTCGCTGCGGTACCGCGAAGACACCGTCGCGGCGCTGAGCGAACCCGGGATCGGCGACGACTAGCGGCCGCGGCCACATCGATGACTTTGGACCCTACGCAGCGGGTTCGCTGACCGAGACGATGACGCGTTATGACCGGGCGGCCGCACACATCGCGCGGAGTCCGCGAGATCACGCGAGGCCTCGATACGCTGGACGGTGAGATATTCGCGGCCATCGCAAACACGCGAAATCCCCTGTTGGACAAGGCGATGCCGGCGCTGAGTCGCGCCGCAGACCACTCCAAGCTGTGGATGGTCATCGCGGCGGCCATGGGGATGTCGGGCGATCGGTCGGCCCGGCACGCCGCCGGCCGAGGCGTGGCAAGCCTTGCGGTGACGAGCCTGGTGACCAATCAGCTGGCGAAGCGCGTCTGGCGGCGACAGCGCCCTTATCGCGGGCTGGTTCCCGCGGTGCGACGCCTACGGAGATACCCGAAGTCGCATTCCATGCCCTCCGGTCACGCCGCCAGCGCGGCCGCCTTCGCGGTCGGCGCCGGCCTGCAAAGCCCCATGCTCGGGCTGGCCCTGGCGCCACTTGCCGGGCTCGTCGGCTTGTCGCGCGTCGCGACCGGCGCGCACTATCCCAGCGACGTCATGGCGGGCTTCGGCATCGGCGCGTCGATAGCCGTGATCGGTGGCCGCCTCGTCCCCCCGATCGTCGAGCACAACCTCCCGCCCGCCGACCCGCTGCACATCGATGTGCCGTCGCGGCCCGACGGCGCCGGCCTGGTGCTGGTCGTCAACCCGTCGTCGGGTAGCGGTACCGGGCGGCGCGTCATCGGCGAGGTCCGCAGCGAACTGCCCAAAGCCGAAATCATCGAATTGACACGCGACGACGACTTGGTGGAGCTGCTTCGCGGGGCGGCCGAGCGAGCCGAGGTGCTTGGAATCGGGGGTGGCGACGGCACGGTAGCGTGCGCCGCGGGAGTAGCGGCCGATCTCGGCCGTCCGCTCGCGGTGTTCCCGGCCGGCACGTTCAACCATTTCGCCAAGGACATCGGTTGTGATCACGAAGCCAAGACGATTCGGGCGATCCGGCAGGGCAGCACCACCCGGGTCGACCTGGTGTCCTTCAACGACTCCCGCCCGGTCATCAACACCGCGAGCATCGGCGCCTACCCGAGATTCGTGCGGACGCGAGAACGCTACGAACGCAAGGTCGGCAAGCCTCTCGCGGCGGCCTACGCGATGTTTCACAGCCTGCGCCACGATGCCCCGGTGCGAATCAGCCACGACAACAAGGACATTCAGGCTTCGCTGTTCTTTCTGGGCAACTCGACGTACGTGCCGTCCGGCTTCGCGCCGGCGCAACGCAACCGGATGGACACCGGCCTGATCGACGTGCGGATCCTGGAGGCCGGCCGCCGGTTCGGCAGGTTGCGGATAATGACGGCGCTCGCGCTCGGGCGGCTGCAACGCAGCCGGCTCTATCACGAGCAGCACGTCCCGGAGTTCAGCTTCACCGCCGTCGACGGGCCGACCGCCGTCGCGCTGGACGGGGAACTGGTCGGGTACTTCGACGACGCCAGGTTCCGCGCCCGCTACCGCGTTCTTCAGGTGTTCAGCCCACCGCCATCGCTTCGCGGTTTCGGTGTCAGCCGCCCACGTGGCGGGTGAGGAAATCGAGGACCGCCTCGGCGAAGATGTCGTTGCGGTCGCCGGCGACCATGTGCCCCGCGCCGCGCACATCGGTGAACTCGACTTGGGGGAAGCGCGCGAGGAACTCGTCGGCGCGCTCCTGGCTGACCAGGTCGCTGACCTGACCCCGCACCAACAGCATGGGTACGCCGTTGCGCACGATCGCCTCGACCGCCGTGTGCATGCGGTCGGCGTCGGTGACTTCGAACGGAGGATACGGGGCCGTGCCGCTGATGAATTGCGGGTCCCAATGCCAATACCAACGATCACCGCGCCGGCGCAGGTTGGTGGTCAGGCCGTCCAGATCGGTGGGCCTGGGACGGTGCGGGTTGTATTCGGCGATCGCGTCCGCGACCTCGTCGAGCGAGGCGAATCCCGATTCCACGCGCTCGGCCATGAAGTTGTGGATGCGGTTCGCGCCAGATTGCTCCATGTTGGGCACGATGTCGACGAGGACGACGGCGCTGGCGGTGCCCGGCGCGAGCTCCCCCTCCAGCAGCATCGTGGTGAAGCCGCCCAGCGACGCGCCCACCAGCACAGGCTGCGGCGGCAGGGTACGCAACACCTCTTGGACGTCGGCGGCGAAGCTGACCACGCGGTAGTCGCCCTCGCTCGACCAGTCGGATTCGCCGTGGCCGCGCAGGTCGATGGTGACGGCCTGAAAGCCGCGCTGGGCGACGGCCGAGGCCGCCTTGGCCCAGGAACGACGCGTCTGCCCGCCGCCGTGCAAGAACACCACGGCACGCGCCTGGGGGTCGCCCAGGCGGTCGGCGACGATGCGGACGCCGCCGGGGCCCTGGGTCGAGAACGTCTCGGGCGCGGTGGTCATCAGGAGATAGTAAGACCCTCTCGAGATCTCCGGGCGTCTCCGTCGCCCAAGAGTTGCTGAGTCAGCCGGCGCGCCGGCCGCCGGAGGAAGCCCGGTTGACCCCGACGAACTTGGTTATCCGCAGGAAAAGTCGACCGAGACGACTACCCGCCCGTTGCGAATCCTTGATCCGCCCGAGGGTTTGCTCGCCCTCGGCGGCGTAGTCCTTGACCGTTTCGTCGCCTTCTTCGGCGCGCATGCGTCATCTCCATCCGTGGTCGGGTCTGTCACGCCGGCACCTGGCGCTCGGGCGGGTCCGCCGGCGTCAGGCGCTCCGGCGGGTCTGCCGGAGTGAGGCGTTCGGGCGGTTCCACCGGCGTCAGCCGCTCGGGCGTCTCGTCCGGGGTACCGGGTTCGGTGTCGATCATCATCGGTGCGTACCCGCCGGGCGCGGATACCAAAACGGCCCGCAAGCCGAAGGTCCGGCTCCCGCGCTGAGTGTGTGCTGAGGGCTTTGGGTGTGTAGTGAAGGCTGAGAATCGTCGAAAAACCCGCCCTCACCTCACACCGAAAGCCCGTCTTTCACACTCGACGCGCCCCGAAAAGTGGCCTAGCCGAGCGTTTTCCAGAAGCGCGTCAGAGCCGCCGCGCCCGCCGCCGGGTCCTCCACCATCCACCAGTGCCCGAGCCCGTCGAGCACCTCGGTGCGCGCCCCCGCCCGGTCGGCGGCGCGGCGCCGGTTGTCGGCCGCCCCGATGAAGGGGTCCTCGGTGGCCAGCAGCGAAAGCCCGGGGCGGGCCGCCGCCTTCTCCAGCTCCCGACCGGCCTCGGCCATCGCGGGCTGGCGCGCCGAGCGGTACAGCGCCAGGATGGCCCGACCCATCTCCGGCCCCTGCTCCGGGGCGATCGAGATCGCGATGTCCAAGGGGATGCCAAAGGCGGCCATCCGCTCCGCGCGGTCCTCGACCGTGCCGCCGAGCAGCGTGTCCACCAGCTCTTCGCCCTCACCTGGCGTCTGCCACGTCTGCGCGAAGTCGTGCCACACGTAGTCGGCGTCGAAGAGCCCGACGACGTCGCTGACCCAGCTGCGCACGAGTTCGGGCCGGTGCATCACGGCGTTCACCACGTGGCCGCCGCCCCAGTCGTGCCCGACGAGGTCGATCGGTCCCTCGATGCGCTCGAGCTCGGCCTCGAGCCAGTCGCGGTAGGCCAGGTAGGTGGCAGGGAAATCGTCGGGCAAGGGCGCCCCGAAGCCCGGTGGCGACAGCAGCACCACATCCTGGCGCCCGAGGGCCTCGACCAGCGGGCCCCAGATGGCGGCGGTCTCGGGATTGCCATGCACCAGAACCACGGTCATGGCGCATATCGTGGCACGACACGACCGTCCGGCGGGAGGGCCGGCCGCCGGGAAGACGCTTACACTCCTTTGATGCATCCTGTGCCGACCAGGCACGCAGCCAACAGAGGGCCGGTCGCGGTCGTGCTGCTCGTCGCGCTGGTGATCGGCATCCTGGCGATACCGGTCAAGCAAAGGTGCGGTGCGCCGGGCCTGTTTTGCGCGACGGCGGTGGATCCGCAGGGCAATATTCACTATTACTACGAAGTCGAACCGGTCGGCGTATACCTCGCCGAAATCATCGCGGGCTCAAATGTTCGCCTCTTTTACAGCTCGGGCGAAGATTTGGTCAAGGCGGGCTAGGGGGCCAGATGTGGCGACGTGGCAGCACCGCGGCAACGGGAATGCTGATAACGGCACTGCTGATGTGGAGCGCACCCGCCGGTGCGGTGACGCTCGTCGGCGCACGCCAAAGCATTTGCGGCACAAGCGTCTTCTGCCCGGCGGATCCTGCACCCGACGCCGGTGACCAGGCCACGGCCGAGCAGAAGATCAAAGACGGCTACATCCAGAAGCAAATCAATTGCACGCCAAGCCTGCCGCCCAACCCCCAGTCGATCACCTGGGATCCGCCCGGCTTCGCGCCGAACGTCGGCGGCTCCGGTGTCATTCGGGACGCCAATCCGCAACTCGGCGGCCAATATCGCGCCGATTACGTGAACGGCAGATGGCACATCGAATACCCCTATTGCTGAATGGTCTTGGCCGGCCAACATTTGATGCCGGCGGTGTAACAAGTCGGGCTCGATCTCGGCACGATCGCATTGGGCAGGCTCGGCGACGGTGGGAAAGGCGCAGGTCAGAGCCCGATTGACGGCTTAAAATCCGGGTATCCCCGGCGGGTGAGCCAGCTTACATCGACCCGCTTAATTGGAGGGTTCATAGCAAGCTAACGCATACTTGACAGCATGCTGCAAGCGACATCACCGCAAACCACGACTGCGGTGGCGGGTGGTGCGCTGGTCACGGGGCGAGGTTTTTGATGGCACAGTCTGGTGGCGCACATCGTCGCCACCGCGCCGTTCGGCAACCGTCGCGCCTTCGCAAGGCGCTGACGCGCAGCTTGATGACGCTGGTGTCGGTGGCGGCCGTGCTGATGACGGGCACGGGATATTACGTGGCTCACGGCGCGCTCGGCGGCATCACCGTCTCGGACGCCCTGTCGCCGGAGGACCCACGGTCCAGCGGCGACAACATGAACATCTTGCTCATCGGGCTGGACTCGCGCAAAGACCAGGATGGCAACGACCTGCCCTGGTCGATCCTAAAGCATTTGCACGCAGGCGATTCCGATAACGGCGGCTACAACACCAACACCCTCATACTCATCCATGTCGGGGCCGACAACAAAGCCGTCGCCTTTTCCATCCCGCGCGACGACTGGGTGCCGTTCAACGGCGTGCCGGGATACAACCACATCAAAATCAAAGAGGCATACGGGCTTACGAAGCAGTACGTCGCCAACAAGCTCGCCAGCCAGGGGAGCATCACCCAGAAGGAACTCGAGACTCGGGGCCGTGAGGCGGGCCGGGCGGCGACGCTGCGCGCGGTGCGCAGCCTGACCGGCGTCCCGATCGACTACTTCGCCGAGGTCAATTTGGCCGGCTTCTACGACTTGGCGCAAACCCTGGGCGGCGTGGAGGTGTGTCTGAATCACGCTGTCGACGACTCGTATTCGGGTGCGGACTTCCCGGCGGGCCGGCAGCGACTGGACGCGTCCCAGGCGCTGTCGTTCGTCCGGCAGCGCCACGGCCTGGAAAATGGAGACCTGGATCGCACGCACCGGCAGCAGGCGTTCCTGTCGTCGGTCATGCAGGAACTGCAGGCGTCGGGCACGTTCACCGACATCGACAAGCTCAAGAGCCTGATGGCGGTCGCGCGCAAAGACGTTGTGCTGTCGGGGGGTTGGGACGAGGAACTGATCCAGCGGCTGGGGTCGCTCGCGTCCAGCGGCAACCTCGAATTCCGGACGCTGCCGGTGGTGCGCTACGACAACATCGACGGACAGGACGTCAACATCATCGACCCTGCGGCGATCAAGGCCGAGGTGGCCGAGGCGATCGGCGCGCCGCCGCCGACGACCACGCCCGCCACCACCGCCGCCAAACCCAGCCCGTCCACCGTCGTCGACGTGATCAACGCGGGCGCCATGAGCGGGATGGCCAGCGAGGTGTCCCGCGCGCTCAAGAAGCGCGGGTACACCGCGGGCCAAGTGCGCGACCGCAATTCGGGCGAACCGACCGCCACCACCATCGAGTACGGCGCTGGCGCGGAAACCGACGCGCACAACGTGGCGACGCTGCTCGGGCTCGACGCGCCCAAGCAGCCGAACGCCGCCGTCGAGCCCGGGCACATCAGGGTGACCGTGGACACCAACTTCTCGATGCCGGCTCAGGACGAGACCACGATGGACGACAGTACCACCACCACGACGACGACCAGCAAGTCGAACACGTACTACTACAACGGGACGACGACCACGTATCCGACGCCCGATCAAGGAAAGCCGATGGCCGCCGGCGGCGTGCCGTGCGTTAACTAGCGGCCATCAGGCGGCCAATCATGCGTGGGTTCCGCCATCGATGCGGATCTCGGTGCCGGTGATCCAGGCGCCGTCGTCGGACACCAGCATGGCGATGACACCGGCGATCGCGCTGGGCTCGGCCATGCCGGCGCCGCTGGATTCGACGGTCGTCGGCAGGATCGGCATGAGCCGCGGAAACAGCGACCAGTCCGCGTCTTTGGGGATGTATCCCCCTGTCGCGTCGGTGATTCCGGACTTGATGCTTCCGGGCGCCACGCACGCCGCGCGCAGGCCGTCCTTGGCGTATTCGAGCGCCAGCGAATGGGTGAAGGCCTGGATGCCGCCCTTGCTCGCGGCGTAGGCCGCCATGTAGGGATGGGCGAACGACGCCGACGTGGAGCTGAAATTCACGATGGCGCTGCGCGGATTGCCCAGCAGCGTCGGAAGCGCCTCGCGGACCACCAGAAACGTTCCGGTGAGGTTGATCCCGACGATCCGGTTCCACAGTTCGAGGCTGGTCTCGTGGGTGTGCGCGGCGCGCAGGATGCCGGCCGCGTTGACGAGCGAATCCAGGCCGTCGAGCGTCTGCGCGGCCAGGCGGACGCCGTCGATCACCGAGCCCTCGTCGCCGACGTCCATCGGCATGGTGGTGAGCCGTCCGGCGGTTCCGGCCTGCTCCGCACTGGCCCGGGTGGCGGCCAGGCCGTCCTCCGCGACGTCGGAGGCCACCACGGCAGCGCCCTCGTCGAGCAATCGCAGCGCGGTGGCCTGGCCGATCCCGGACGCGGCGCCGGTAACCAGGATCCTCTTGCCCTCGAGTCGCTTCATTGCTTCTCCCGTCGGTTGGCCCGGCCATCATGGTAAAGAGCGGCCGTCACAGGCAGGCTAGATGCATGGACATTGGATTCATCGGGCTGGGCAACATGGGTCAGGGCATGGCCGCGAATTTGATGAAGGCCGGCCACCGCCTCACCGTGTACAACCGCTCCCCCGAGAAGGCGGAAGGCCTCGTCCGGCAGGGCGCGACCGCGGCGCGCAGTGTCGCCGAAGCCAGCCGTGGCGACGTGGTGTTCACCATGCTGCCCGACGACCCGGCCGTCGAGGGCGTCGCGCTCGGCCCCGACGGCATCGTCGCGTCGCTGGCACCGGGCGCCACACACGTGTCGTCGAGCACGATCAGCGTCGCCCTCTCGGAGCGACTGGCGGCCGCGCACGCCGAGGCCGGTCAGCGGTACGCCGCCGCGCCGGTGTTCGGCCGGCCCGAAGCCGCTTCCGCGGCAAAGCTTTTCGTCATCGCTGCGGGCGCCCCGGAGGTGTTGCAACCGTTGTCGGAGCTGTTCGACGCGATCGGGCAGCGGACGTTCGTGGTGTCCGAGCAGCCGCACACCGCCAACCTGGTCAAGCTGAGCGGCAACTTCCTGATCGCGTCGGCGATCGAGAGCATCAGCGAGGCCGTGGCGCTGGTCGCCAAGGCCGGCGTCGACCGCCAGCAGTACGTCGACATCCTCACCTCGACGCTGTTCGCCGCGCCGGCGTATCAGACCTACGGCGGGCTGATCGCGCGGCAGGAGTTCGAGCCGGCCGGATTCGCGGCCCGCCTCGGTCTCAAAGACGTCCGGCTGGTGCTCGCCGCCGGCGAGAACCTGGAGGTGCCGCTGCCGGTGGCCAGCCTGCTGCGGGACCGCTTCCTCACCCTGGTCGCGACGGGCGGCGGGCACCTGGACTGGTCGGCGCTCGCCGCGCTGGCCGCCCGCGACGCGGGCAGCTCAGACCACCCCGCGTAGCCCCTCGGCGCCGAAGGCGGGTTCCAGCATCGCGGAGAAGTCGGGGCCGCGCCGCAGGATGTGGCCGCCGTCGACGTTGATGCACTGCCCGGTGATCCAGCTGGCGGCATCGCTGAGCAAGAACATCACCAGGTTGGCGACGTCCTCGACCTCACCCACCCGTGGCAGTGGCGTGCACTGCCGGTAGTCCGCGCTCAGTTCCGGTGATTCCGTAATGGGCACAACGAGATCCGTGCGGATCAGGCCGGGGCGGACGCTGTTGACCCGCACCCACGACGGGCCGAGTTCGTCGGCGGCCAGCTGCATCATGTGGTCGACGGCCGACTTGGTGACGCCGTATGCGCCGAACCACCGATGGGTGTTGCTGGCCGCGATCGAAGAGATCCCGACGAAGGAACCGCCGCCGCCGCGCACCAATTCGCGTGCGGCGTGCTTGAGCACGTACATGGTGCCGTTCACGTTGAGATCGACCGTGCGCCGCCACGCCTCCGAGTCGATCTGGGTGATCGGCCCGATGGTCTCCGACCCGCCCGCGCAATGCACCGCCCCGTGCAGCCGGCCATGCCACGCCGTCGCGGCGTCCACCGCGCGGGCCGCCTCCTCCTCGTTGGTGATGTCGGCCGGCTCGTAACGGATCGCGCCGCTCGCCTTGAGCACTTCGATCTCTTGGACCGCGGCCGCCAGCCGGTCGGCGTTACGCCCGACGATCATGACGGAGGCACCGGCCGCCACCAGCCCGGCGGCGACCCCCTTGCCGATCCCGCTGCCACCGCCGGTCACCAGGTACGTCCGGTTTACGAAAGAAAGCTGCACGCCGCGCCTCTCATGCCGAAACTGAAACGGGTTCTAGCATAGGCGAGCGGTCACAGCCGCCACACGGGTCACGCTAGGGCGTATCGCGGCGGGCGATCTGCGTGGGCTTCGCGTCGCGCCAATCCTCGACGTCGGGCGGCAGGCCGACCGCGTACCTGTTCTCGTTGTGGGCGGCCCAGTGCGCGTGGCCCAGCTCGTGAATGTGGAACGCGTGCCGCAGCGCCTCGGTGAATCCCATCGCGTCGGAGGCCGCGTTCACCGAGTCCTTGACGAGCAGCGCCGCCATCGTGGGCCGGTCGGCGATGCGCCGGGCGAACTCCAGCGTCTTCTCCGCCAGCTCGTCGACCGGGAACACTTTCGACACCATGCCCAACCGGTAGGCCTCGTCGGCGTCCAGCGCGTCGCCGGTCAACAGCAGCTCCTTGGCCTTGCGCGGACCGAATTCCCAAGGGTGGGCGTAATACTCGACACCCGGCATCCCCAACCGCACCGCCACGACGTCGCTGAACTTCGCGTTGTCGGCCGCGACGATCAAGTCGCAGGCCCAGATCAGCATCAGCCCGGCCGAAATCGCGTTGCCCTGCACCTGGGCGATGGTGATCTTGCGCAAATCGCGCCAGCGGCAGGTGTTCTGGAAGAAGTAGTGCCACTCCTGCAGATAGATCTTCTCCGCGATGGGATCGCGGGTGCCGCCGTTGATGCGGAAGCTCGGCAGCTGGCTGCGCTCGGCGATCGCCAACTCCGAGCCCAGGTCGTGGCCGGCGGAGAAGTTCTTGCCGCGCGCCGCCAGGATCACCACCCGCACGGTGTCGTCGGCCTCGGCGCGCAGGAACGCCTCGTCGAGCTGCACGAGCAGGCCGCGGCTCTGCGCGTTGTGGGCCTCGGGCCGGTTGAGCCAGATCCGGGCGATGCGCCCGTCGTCGAGGGTTTCATAGGCCACCAGCTGTTCGGCGTCGGTCGCTTGAGTGCCGGCTTGGTCGGAGAGTGTCATTCCGCCCACCTACCTTTAGTCATCGGGGTCATGGGGCTCCGTTACAAGTTGGGGTCGATCCGTAACTGCCGGGCCGACTCTCTGCACATTACGGCCACCGCCCGCGATGCGGATCCCCAGGGGGCGCGGCGCCGCCGGACGCACTTCCGGCAGCGCGACGGGATCCGGCCTGACCAGCAACGACAGCGGGTGGGGGCCGGTCGCCGGCGTGAGACGCCTGCGGGCGAATATCGACGTCGCCTACAGTTGTCTTATGCCTACGAAATCTGATCCTGGCGAACTCGGCGATGTGGAGCCCCTGGCCGACAGCACCGCGAGCCAGGCCAGGCGGGTGGTCGCCGCGTACGCGAACGACGCCGACGAGTGCCGCGTCTTCCTGTCCATGCTGGGTATCGGACCGGCAAAACACGACACCTAAATGACTCCCAGCGGGGGCCAGCAATTCGGCAATTCCGATTTCGTGGTGGTGGCCAATCGGCTGCCGGTCGACCTCGAGCGCCTTCCCGACGGCACCACCGCCTGGAAACGCAGCCCCGGCGGCTTGGTCACGGCCCTCGAGCCGCTGCTGCGGCGCCGGCGCGGCGCGTGGGTCGGGTGGCCGGGAGTCGCCGATGACGACGACGAGCTGGACTACGAGCCCGTCGTCCAGGACGACCTACATCTGCACCCCGTGCGGCTGACCTCCGACGACGTCGCCGAATACTACGAGGGATTCTCCAACGCCACGCTGTGGCCGCTGTACCACGACGTCATCGTCAAGCCCATCTACCACCGCGAATGGTGGGACCGCTACGTCGACGTCAACCGCCGCTTCGCCGAGGCCACGTCACGCGCCGCGGCCCGCGGGGCGACCGTGTGGGTGCAGGACTACCAGCTGCAGCTGGTTCCCAAGATGCTGCGCGAACTGCGGCCCGACCTGACCATCGGTTTCTTCCTGCACATCCCGTTTCCGCCGGTGGAGCTGTTCATGCAGCTGCCGTGGCGCACCGAGATCGTCGAGGGTCTGCTCGGGGCCGACCTGGTGGGCTTCCACCTGCCCGGCGGCGCGCAGAATTTCCTGTTCCTGTCCCGGCAGCTGATCGGGGTCAACACCTCCCGCGGCGCCGTCGGAGTGCGGTCGCGATTCGGCGAGGTGGAGCTGCCGTCGCGCACCGTGCGGGTGGGCGCCTTTCCGATCTCGATCGACTCCACCGCGCTCGACCATGCGGCCCGCGACCGCGACGTGCGCCGCCGAGCGCGAGAGATCCGCGCCGAGCTCGGCAACCCGCGCAAGATCCTGCTCGGCGTCGACCGGCTCGACTACACCAAGGGCATCGACGTTCGGCTGAAGGCCTTTTCGGAGCTGCTCGCCGAGGGCCGCGCGAAACGCGACGACACCGTGCTGGTTCAGCTCGCGACACCCAGCCGCGAACGCGTGGAGAGCTACCAGATCCTGCGCAACGACATCGAGCGCGAGGTCGGCCACATCAACGGCGAATACGCCGAGGTGGGTCATCCGGTGGTGCACTATCTGCATCGGCCGGTCCCCCGTGACGAGCTCATCGCGTTCTTCGTGGCAAGCGACGTCATGCTGGTGACCCCGCTGCGCGACGGGATGAACCTGGTGGCCAAGGAGTACGTGGCCTGCCGCAGCGATCTCGGCGGCGCGCTGGTCCTGTCCGAATTCACCGGTGCCGCAGCCGAACTCAGGCAGGCGTACCTGGTGAACCCGCACGACACCGACGGCGTCAAGGACGTGATCGAAGCGGCGCTCAACCAGTCCCCCGAGGAGGGACGTCGCCGCATGCGCGCGCTGCGACGGCAGGTGCTCGCGCACGACGTGGACCGCTGGGCGCGCTCGTTCCTCGATGCGCTCGCCGAGTCGCATCCCCGCGCCTGAAACTAGACGCGCTGGGCTGAACGCGGCCGAGCTCACCCCATATCCAGCCGCTGCCGCGGCTGGTTGCCCGCCCGGTAAAACGCGTGGCAGTTTCAACGAAAACCGCTAGTGAAAACTGGTCTTGTTTGCTGACAAAACTCTCTGGTGCTCCCCTATTTGTCGACCGGCGAAAGCGGCCGCGGCGCCGCCCGCTGCCCGCCAAATCGCCGAAGATGTCTTGATTGGCTGACCAAACCGGTCGTACGATGCGAACCTGCCTATCGATGGGAGCGTTCGAATCGAAATCAATTACGAGTCATAAGTGAGCGCGGCCCCATAACCACTCCGGGTACGCAGTTCACTCTCAGGGCCGACTTTTCTCCATTCGCACGCCCCGGAAGTCGTGCGAATCTGCACATGAAGCGCTGGCGCGATGCGTGACGCATTAATACCGCCGTACGCAAGTCTCCGCTGGGACCGCGGACCATTCGATTAGTCCGCTGATCAGGCGATTTACGTACTTCGAAATTGCGGACCGCCAGGCGGGAAAGCGGCATGGCCGCGACAGACCGTCCGGCAGTAGGAAGTCATTGATTCCCTAGCGGTAATAACCCGGTGCGGGGTAGAGAATTATTGGTCACCGTCACCGCCCGCAGTCATCTGTTTGGTTCGGCCTGCGCGAAGACAGTTGTCCAAGGCGGCGAGTTCGGGTTCGAGCCGGCACCAGCATGCCGGCAAAAATGGTCGGCCGGTTATGGATGTCCCACGAATATCGGGGAGGACGGTGCGCACTTCCGACGGAGACTCATAGCGCCCGCGACCTCGGTAAAGCCAGCCTCGAGCCAAGATCTTTATTAAATCAGTGGAATTTGCTGTAATGACAGCGATACGCTGCTGTCGTTTCTGATTTTCCTCGGTGACCAAACGGGCGAAAGCCGAACTGTCGGGAGGTACGGAATGTCGTTTGTGATCGCGGTGCCGCAGATGGTGACAACGGCGGCGACAGATCTGGCGGGCATCGGGTCCGCGATCAGCGCGGCCAACGCGGCCGCGGCGTCGCCCACCACCAAGGTTTTGGCTGCGGGCGCGGACGAGGTGTCGGCGGGCATCGCGGTGGTGTTCGGCGAACACGCCCAGGCATTCCAGTCAATCAGCGCCCAGGCGACGGCCTTTCACGACCAGTTCGTCAACGCGCTCACTTCCGCCGCGGGAGCGTACGGGGCGGCCGAGGCTGCCAATGTCTCACCGCTGCAGATCCTCCAGCAGGACGTGCTGGGCGTGATCAACGCACCCACCGAAGCGCTGTTCAAACGCCCATTGATCGGCAACGGCGCCAATGGGCAAACGATCAACGGGGTGGGGCAGCCCGGCGGGCCCGGCGGAATCCTGTTTGGCAATGGCGGTGCCGGCGGCAACGGCACCAATCCCGGCGCGCCCGGCGGCGCGGGCGGGCACGCCGGCCTCATCGGCAACGGCGGCCGAGGCGGGCAGGGCGGGACGGGCGCGACGGGCGGCGTCGGCGGCCAGGCCACGACGGAGCTTCATGACGTTCCTCCCTCTACGCTGCATCGAGTATCACAGCGTTTGGGCGGCA
>NZ_LZKE01000148.1:0-502 GCF_001672675.1 Mycobacterium sp. E2327 | reverse complement strand
TTCGGCACCAAGGGCGGGGAGATCGAGATGAACGGGCAGCGCGTCGCCGTCCCGGTGTCCACGGACCAGATGCGCAAGATCGCCCAACTCTCCGGCGGGCAGTCCTACACCGCCACCAACATCAACGAGCTGAACAAGAGCTACAACGCCATCGAGAACGACATCGGCTTCCGCACGGTGCCCGGCCCCGGCAGCGCCGGCTGGCTGCGCCTGGGCGTTGTCGTCGCGCTGATCGCCGCGGCGCTGGGCCTGCTGATCAACCGACGCCTGCCGGTCTGAGCGATCAGGCGGGCAGCCGCCGGTTCAGGAACAGGCCGGCCAGGACGGCGCCCGCCAGCAGCACCGCGCCCAGCATCATCCAGGCCAGGCTGGCGTCGCCCTTGACGGTCTGATAGCCGATCTGGCGCTGCAGCGTCGAATAGACGCTCTCCAGCGATTCCAGGCTGTCCGCGTGGAACGCCTGGCCGTCGGTGATCTTGGTGATCTCCTGCAGCGTCTGGTA
>NZ_LZKE01000147.1:0-74040 GCF_001672675.1 Mycobacterium sp. E2327 | reverse complement strand
AGCCGCTCGATGATCAGCTTCCCGCAAACAGGTCATAAACCCGTTCAACGGCAGCCCAATCAAGACCCATTAGTGTGCAGTGGCGGTTTTCAATGTGTATGCAGGGCGGGGTTTCGGCGTTTTACTCGCCCAGGACGCACTCGCAACGCCGACGATTCACACCCAACGTCCGAATACTCCGCGTAACTCAGACAGGCCCATTCGGGCCGAAAGTCGCTGTGCCGCAAAAGAATCCCCCGTATCCGAGCCGGTCGGCACCCCTCGATCCGACCGGCCGGACGGTTAGCTGGCCCGCCTGGCCGCCGGGCGCTTGGCCTCGGCGGCCGCCACCGCCAGCTGCTCGAGGCGGGTGCGGGCGAACGCCTGCTGTTCGGTAATGGTGAGCTGGCCGCGCCGGGTGCTCAGGAACGTGACCGTCCACGACAGCAGCGTGCTGACCTTCGTCTTGAACCCGACCAGGTACACCAGGTGCAGCACCAGCCACATCAGCCAGGCGATGAAGCCGCTGAACTCCAGCGGGCCGATCTTGGCCACGGCGGAAAACCGCGACACCGTGGCCATCGAGCCCTTGTCGAAGTACTGGAACGGCTCGCGCTCGGCCGGATCGGCGCCGTTGAGTTCCGCCTTCAGCGTGGCGGCGACGTACTTGGCTCCCTGGATGGCTCCCTGCGCAACCCCCGGCACGCCCTCGACGGCGGCCATGTCGCCGATGACGAACACGTTCGGATGCCCGGGGATGGACAGGTCGGGCAGCACCTTGACCCGTCCGGCCCGGTCGACTTCGACCGACGACTGCTCGGCGAGGTCCATACCCAGGCCGCTGGCCTGAACCCCGGCCGACCACACCTTGCACGCGGATTCGATGCGCCGAGTGGTGCCGTCGGAATCCTTCACCGTGATGCCGTTGCGGTCGACGTCGGTGACCATCGCCCCGAGCTGGATTTCCACGCCCATCTTCTCCAGCCGCGCGGCCGCGCGTTCCCCAAGCTTCTCGCCGAACGGCGGCAGCACCGCCGGGGCGGCGTCGAGCAGGATCACCCGCGCCCGGGTGGAATCAATGCCCCGGAACGACCCCTTGAGGGTGTGATTCGCCAACTCGGCGATCTGCCCGGCCATTTCGACGCCGGTGGGACCGGCGCCGATGACGGTGAACGTCAACAGCTTGGCCCGTCGTTCCGGGTCGCGGGACCGTTCGGCCTGCTCGAACGCGCTCAGGATCCGCCCCCGCACCTCCAGGGCGTCGTCGATCGATTTCATGCCCGGCGCGAACTCGGCGAACTGGTCGTTGCCGAAATAGGACTGGCCGGCGCCGGCCGCGACAATCAGTGTGTCGTAAGGGGTTTCGTAAGTGTGGCCGAGCAGATCGGAAACCACGAACTGCCCCTCGAGATCGATGTGGGTGACGTCGCCGAGCAGCACCTGGACGTTGCGCTGCCTGCGCAGGATCACGCGGGTGGGCGGCGCGATGTCGCCTTCGGACACGATGCCCGTGGCCACCTGATACAGCAGCGGCTGGAACAGGTGGTGGGTGGTGCGCGCGATCAGTTTGATGTCAACGTTGGCGTGCTTGAGCTTCTTTGCCGCGTTGAGCCCGCCGAATCCCGATCCGATGATGACTACTTGGTGACGACGGTCGGGTGCAGCAGTGGTTTCTGCCTGCGTGCTCATGTTCGGGTTGCTCCTGATCGGGGTCGCTGGACGCGCGATTCCAGTTAGCTACCACGCTAGTGAAGGCGATACCCCGAAACCCAGATCGTAAGCATGTGTAATGAACCACATCACGCATCGGGGCTGGTCGAGTGGACGTGATACTCGTCATGCCCGGTGCGCGATGCGTTTTGCGTTACAGCCCCACGATCGGTCGCAAGGCTTCGCCCACCGCGGCGATGGTGCCGGGAGTGTAGAACGGCATGTTGATGATCACCCCGTCGATACCGGCGTCGAGCACCTTCGTCTTGAGTTGGTCGGCGACCGACTCGGCGCTGCCGACCACCGCGCGCTGCGTCATCTCGGCGGGGATCTGGTCGGCGTTGAAGTTCTCGTCGACGATCGCGGTGGTCAACGTGCTGGTCTCCAGCGTGGCCGGGTCGCGGCCGATCTCCTCGCACCGCGCCCGCACGACCTTCAGCTTGCCGGCCAGCTCGTCGAACCCGGCGATGACGTTGAGGTGGTCGAAGTGGCGCGCGGCGAGCGGGATCGTCTTCTTCTCGCCGCTGCCGCCGATCATCAGCGGAATGTGGTCGCGGAAGCGGGGATTCGCCACCGCCTCCTTGGCCCGATACCACTTGCCGGAGAAGGTCGGCCGCTCGCCCTTGATCATCGGCAGGATGATCTGCAACGCCTCCTCGAGCCGATTGAACCTGTCGGTGAAGGTGCCGAATTCGAAGCCCAGCTGGTCGTGCTCGAGCTCGAACCAGCCGGTGCCGATGCCGAGGATCGCCCGGCCCTGGCTCACCACGTCCAGCGTGGTGATGATCTTGGCGAGCAGCGTCGGGTTGCGGTAGGTGTTGCCGGTCACCAGAGTGCCCAGCTGCACCCGTTCGGTCGCGGTGGCCAGGGCGGCCAGCGCCGTGTAGGCCTCCAGCATCGGCTGGTCGGGATCGCCCAGCATGGGCAGTTGGTAGAAGTGGTCCATGACGAAGACCGAGTCGAAACCGGCCGCTTCGGCCTCTTGAGCCTGGGCGATAACAGTGGGGAAGAGCTTGTCCACCCCGGTGCCGTAGGAAAAGTTGGGAATCTGCAAACCAAGTCGGATAGCCACGTCATTCACCGTAGCCAGCGGCCTGGTATCAGAACCAGGGTTCGCGATTCAGCCTCAGGCGAAACTCGCCAGCGCGCCATGGCTCACGTGCAGCGTCTGGCCGGTGATGTGGCGAGCCGCCGGGGTGGTGAGGAACAGCGCCAGGCGGGCGACCTCCGCGGCGACCGTCGGCGGGGTGCGCGACAACCCGTCGTAGCCGGCCTGGGCGCTGCGCCCGCTGGCGACCGTGTTGACCGTGATGCCGCGGGTGCCGAACGCTTCCGCCTGTCCCGCGGTCCAATTCGACAGCGTCGCCTTGATGGCGGCGTCGATGCTTCCGGCGGGCGGGTTCTCCGCCACCACGCTGATGATCGAGCCGCCCGAGCGCAGGTGATCGCCGACGGCCTGCACGAGCAGCGCCGCGGACAGCACCGTCGCGTCGAGGGCGTTGCGCCAGGCTTTGGCCGTGTCGGCCAGCGAGTAGGTGCGCGGGTCACCCGGGTCCCAGGCCGGCGCCGGCACGTTGACGATCGTGTCCAGGTGATGGGGGAACAGCCCGCGCGCCTCGGCCAGGCTGGCCGGGTCGCAGGTGTCGCAAACGATGGCGTCGACGTCCAGTTCCTTCGCGGCGACCTCGAGATCGCTGCGGCGGGCGCCCACGAGGGTCACCTTGTGGCCGTCATCGCGGAAGCCCTCGGCCACTGTGCGTCCCAAGTCCGTGTCGCCCCCGGTGACCAGAACCTCCACTGCCATGACCTCCTCGTGTTCAACGTTGAACCCAGAAGCTGCCTGGGACCTCAGCGCGTTTATGGCATAAATCTAAGAAGATGTTACTGGACGGTAGCTAGTCCGCGAAACTCCGGGCGCCGCGACGCGCGGATTTTTTGCATAACTATTCGGCCACCACGTGTTTGCGTCGATTTGGCCTCCGCGCCGACCGCATTCTCGGCGGACTAGGGTGCACCCATGCGGCGGATCGGGATTTTGGCCGGGCTGGTTTCGACGATCTTGCTGGCGGACCTGGTCGGATGCGGCTCGAAAACGCCGTCGTCGTCACCCCCTCAGCCGGCCCAACCCGCCGGCAAGGTCGTCGTCTTCGCCGCGGCCTCGCTGAAGCCGGCGTTCGGTCAGATCAGTGAGCAGTTCAAGGCCCAAAACCCCGGCAGCACCGTCGATTTCGAGTTCGCGGGTTCGTCCGAGCTCGCCAAGCAGCTGACTCAGGGCGCGACGGCCGACGTCTTCGCGTCGGCCGACACCGCACAGATGGACACGGTCGCCAAGGCGGGACTGCTGGCCGCCAGCCCGACCAACTTCGCGTCGAACACGCTCGTCATCGTGACGGCGCCAGGCAACCCGAAGAAGGTCGGATCGTTCGCGGACCTTGCCAAGCCGGGGCTGAGCGTGGTGATCTGCCAAAAGCCGGTGCCGTGCGGATCGGCGACCCAGCGCGTCGAGGACAGCACCGGCGTGCGCCTCAACCCGGTCAGCGAGGAACTCAACGTGACTGACGTCCTCAACAAGGTCACCACCGGGCAGGCCGACGCGGGTCTGGTCTACGTCACCGACGCCCACAGCGCCGGGAACAAAGTGGCGACCGTGAACTTTCCGCAGGCCGCCGGCGCGGTCAACGTCTATCCGATCGCGGTGTTGAAGAACGCCGCGCAGGTCACGCTGGCGCAAAAGTTCGTGGCCCTGGTGACCGGTGACATAGGTCAGAACATCCTGGCCCAGTCGGGCTTCGCCAAACCCTGAGCCGTGCACCGGCCTACGGATCTGCCCCGGTGGGTGTACATCCCCGCCGCCGCGGGGACCGCGTTCGTGGTCGTGCCGCTGATCGCGATCGCGATCAAGGTGGACTGGCCGAACTTCTGGTCGCTGATCACCAGCCCGTCGTCGCGGACGGCGCTGCTGCTGAGCCTCAAGACCGCCGCCGCCAGCACCGCCCTGTGCGTGCTGCTGGGCGTCCCGATGGCGCTGGTGCTGGCCCGCAGCACGGCGCGCGTCGTCCGGCTGCTGCGGCCGCTGATCCTGCTGCCCCTGGTGCTGCCGCCGGTGGTGGGGGGCATCGCGTTGCTGTATGCGTTCGGCCGGCTGGGACTGATCGGGCGATACCTCGAGGCCGCCGGGATGAGCATCGCCTTCAGCACGACCGCGGTGGTGCTGGCGCAGACGTTCGTCTCGCTGCCGTTCCTGGTGATCTCCCTGGAAGGCGCCGCGCGCACCGCGGGCGCCGACTACGAGGTGGTCGCCGCGACGCTGGGGGCGCGACCGAGCACGATCTGGTGGCGGGTGACCCTGCCGCTGTTGCTGCCCGGGTTGACGTCGGGGGCAGTGCTGGCGTTCGCCCGCTCGCTAGGGGAGTTCGGCGCGACGCTCACGTTCGCCGGGTCCCGCCAGGGGGTCACCCGGACCCTGCCGCTGGAGATCTACCTGCAGCGGGTGAGCGACGAAAACGCGGCGGTGGCGCTGTCGATCCTGCTGGTGGCGGTGGCCGCGGTGGTGGTGCTGGGCCTGGGCGCGCGCCGGCTCACCGGGGTATCCGCATGAGCGGGTTGCAGCTGCGCGCCGTCGTCGCCGAACGCGGCCTGGATGTGGAGTTCTCGGTGTCCCCGGGCGAGGTGCTCGCGGTCCTCGGACCCAACGGCGCCGGCAAGTCGACCGCCCTGCACGTCATCGCCGGGCTGCTTCGGCCCGACGAAGGCGTCGTGCGGCTGGGGGATCGGGTGCTGACCGACACCGCGGCCGGCGTGCACGTGGCGACCCACGATCGCCGGGTCGGGTTGCTGCTGCAGGACCCGCTGCTGTTCCCGCACCTGAGCGTCGCCGCCAACGTGGCGTTCGGGCCACACAGCCGCCGGGGCCGGTTCCGTCTCGCCCGTGCCGACAAGAAGGCGACGGCGCTGCGCTGGCTGCGCGAGGTGGACGCCGAGCGCTTCGCCGACCGGAAACCCCGAGAACTGTCCGGGGGTCAGGCCCAGCGGGTTGCGATCGCCCGCGCACTGGCGGCCGAACCCGACGTATTGCTGCTTGACGAGCCACTGGCCGGGCTCGACGTCGCCGCGGCCGCCGGCATCCGCGCGGCGCTGCGCGAGGTCGTCACCCGAACGGGCTGCGCGGTCATCCTGATCACCCACGACCTGCTGGACGTATTCACGCTGGCCGATCGGGTGCTCGTGCTCGAGTCGGGAAAGATCGCCGAAATCGGGCCCGTGGCAAAGGTTCTCACCGCGCCGCGCAGTCATTTCGGCGCCCGCATCGCGGGCATCAACCTGGTCAACGGCACCGTCGGACCCGACGGCTCGCTGCACGATCGCGCCGGCGCCCACTGGCATGCGACCCCGGCCCAGGAGCTGGACGCCGAGGTGGTCAACGCGGTCGCGGTGTTCCCGCCCACGGCGGTGGCCGTGTACCAGGACCGGCCGCGCGGCAGCCCCCGCAACACGGTCGAGGTGACGGTGGCGGAGCTGGACGCTCACGGATCCGCCGTCCTGGTGCGCGGCCGCGAACAGTCGGACGGCGCCCCGGGGCTGGCCGCGGAAATCACCGCGGACGCCGCCGCGGAGCTGCGGCTGACGCCCGGGGAGCGGGTGTGGTTCTCCGTCAAGGCCCACGAGGTGACGCTGTATCCGGCGCCGCACTGACCTGCGCCGACGCCAGCAAGATTGCACATCGGCAACATCGCAAGAACCGCCGCACGGCACCCTTGCGTCACAGCCGTAACGCGGTAGGTTCGTCGCCATGGATCAGGTGGACCAGAACTCGACACGTCGGAAAGGGCTGTGGGCGACGCTGACGATCGCCGCGGTGACCAGTGCCAGTGCCGTCGCTATCGCGTTACCGGCGACCTCGAACGCCGACCCCGAGACCCCGACCCCGGTCCCGCCAACCACGACGACGGCACCCGCGCCCGCGTCGCCGACGACGGCGGCCCCGGCGCCCGGGTCGCCGACGCCCACGACGCCGCCGCCTCCCGGTGCGCCTGCATCGCCGCAGCCCCAACCGGGTGATCCCAACGCGACGCCGCCACCGCCGGTCGATCCGAACGCGCCCCCGCCGCCGCCCGTCGACCCCAACGCGGGCCGGATCGGCAACGCCGTGGGTGGCTTCAGCTTCGTCCTTCCCCCCGGCTGGGTGGAGTCCGACGCGACCCACCTCGACTACGGTTCGGAGCTGCTCAGCAAGACCACCGGCCAGCCGCCGGCGCCGGGGCAGGCGCCGCCGGTTGCCAACGACACCCGCATCGTGATGGGCCGGCTGGACCAAAAGCTTTACGCCAGTGCCGAAGCCAGCGACGCCAAGGCCGCCGTCCGGCTAGGCTCCGACATGGGTGAGTTCTTCATGCCCTATCCCGGCACCCGGATCAACCAAAGCGCCACTCCGCTGACCGGCGCCAATGGGATCACCGGAAGTGCGTCGTACTACGAGGTGAAGTTCAGCGATCCGTCCAAGCCGAACGGTCAGATCTGGACCGGTGTGGTCAGCGGGCCCTCGGCGGGCAATGGTCCGCCGCAGCGCTGGTTCGTGGTGTGGCTCGGGACCTCGAACGACGCGGTGGACCAGGGCGGCGCGAAGGCGCTGGCCGAATCGATCCAGCCGTGGGTCCCGCCGGCCGCGCCCGCCCCGGCGCCCGGAGCCCCCGCGACCGCGCCCGCTCCCGGCGCCCCGGCGCCCGCTCCGGCACCGGCTGCCCCGGCGCCCGCTCCGGGCCAAGCGCCCGCCAGCGAAGTCACTCCCACTGCGGCGCCGCAGCGGGCTTTGCCGGCCTGATTCGGCCGAGTGTGCACCCCGGGCGGGATCCCGGCGATTTCCAGCCGCCCGGGCATCACCCGCCACGCCGACGATTCGCACCCAAACGGCGGCACCGCCTAATTAGACACACGTAGCTTTACGCAAAGCGGGTATACGCAATCCCGGTTCAGCAGTGAGCTGGCTTTGCCCTCGATTGCAAGGAGATCCGCATGGACGTCATGGCAGCAACCGACTTTCTCGCCCGCTCGACGACAACGACCAGCGTCGGCTGGATCGGCTACATCATCATCGGCGGGCTGGCAGGGGCGCTCGCCAGCAGGATCATCAGGGGGAGCGGGGCCGGCATCCTGATGGACATCGTCATCGGCATCGTCGGCGCGTTGATCGGCGGCTTCATCCTGAGCTTCTTCGTCAATACCGCGGGCGGCGGGATCATCTTCACCTTCTTCACCGCGCTGCTCGGCGCGGTGCTCCTGCTCTGGATCGTCGGCATGGTTCGCCGGGCCTGACCCGGCCTAACCCGTTGCGGCCGTGCCGGATCCCGGCATGATGGGGTGATGGCCGACGCGGTGACGACCACGACGATGCGCGCGTGGCGGGTGCGCCGCCCCGGTCCCATGGCCACCGGCCCACTCGAGCAAGTCACCGCCGAGGTGCCGCGGCCCGCACCGTCGGAGTTGCTGGTAGCCGTGCGGGCGTGCGGCGTCTGCCGCACCGACCTGCACGTCACCGAAGGCGACCTGCCGGTGCACCGCACCGGGGTGACGCCCGGCCACGAGGTGGTCGGGGAGGTCGTCGAAGTCGGGGCCGAGGCCGGTGACGAGTTCAGAACGGGCGACCGGGTGGGCATCGCCTGGCTGCGCCACACCTGCGGCGTGTGCAAGTACTGCCGCCGCGGCAACGAGAACCTCTGTCCGGAGTCCCGCTACACCGGGTGGGACGCCGACGGGGGATACGCCGAATTCGCCACCGTGCCAGCGGCTTTCGCGCACCACCTGCCGAGCGGCTACAGCGACAGCGAGCTGGCGCCGTTGTTGTGCGCGGGCATCATCGGATACCGGTCCCTGCTGCGCGCGGAGCTGCCCCCCGGCGGGCGGCTGGGCCTCTACGGCTTCGGCGGGAGCGCCCACATCACCGCGCAGGTCGCGTTGGCGCAGGGCGCCGAGGTGCATGTGATGACCCGCGGGGCCGAGGCGCGCGAGCTGGCGCTGCAACTCGGCGCCGCGTCGGCCCAGGGTGCGGCCGATCCGCCGCCGGTGCCGCTGGACGCCGCGATCCTTTTCGCGCCGGTCGGCGAGCTGGTGCTGCCCGCCCTGCAGGCGCTGGACCGCGGCGGCACCCTGGCGATCGCGGGCATCCACCTGTCCGATATCCCGCCGCTGAACTACCAGCGGCACCTGTTCCAGGAGCGCCAGGTCCGATCGGTCACGTCGAACACGCGGGCCGACGCGCGGGCATTCCTTGACTTCGCGGGCGAACATCGCATCGCGGTGACCACGCCGGAATATCCGCTTGCCCGGGCCGATGAGGCGCTGAGCGATCTGAGCGCCGGTCGCATCGCCGGCGCCGCGGTGCTGCTGGTCTAACCGCTCAGGTCGACAGGTGCCAGACCAGCGCCGCGGCCAGGGCGCCAAGCCCGTTCAGCGACCAGTGCAGGGCGATCGGCGCGATCAAACTGCCGCTTCGCCGGCGCAGCCAGCTGAAGACGAAGCCGGCCGCCCCGGTGGCCAGGACTGCCAGCGTCACGCCGGCCACCATCCCGGCGAAGCCGCCGCCGAACAGCCGGGTGAAGCCGACGTTGTTGCTGGTGAGCCCCAGCGACGTGGCGACGTGCCACAGACCGAACAGCAGCGACCCGCCCAGCGCCACCCCCCGAAAGCCCCAGGCCCGGTTCAGCGCGCCGTGCAGCACCCCGCGAAATGCCAGCTCCTCGGGGATCACGGTCTGCAGCGGGATGATGACCATCGAGGCGATCAGGGCGCCGGAGATCGTGGCGTAGTGGTTGTTCAGGAACATCGGCCGGGTCATCGGCAGCAGGATGCCGATCGCGATGACCGACGCCACGACGGCCACCGCACCAAGCGCATAGGCCAGCCCGGGGCGCCAGTGTTCGCGGCCGAGGCCCAGGTCGGTCCAGCCCAGCCCGCGGTAACGCATCAAGGCGACGAGCCCGACGGCGGCGGCGGGCACCGTCGCGATGCTCGCCCACGGCGTGGTGAAGTGCGCGATCAGGTTGGTCAGCACCAGCACGATGACCACCACGGCGATGTCGACATGGAACCGGAACGGGTGCGGCGCTACGAGATCGGTGTCGGCAACCGTCGCGTCGGGCATCGGGCCAGCTTACCTGCCGGTCGCGTTCGCCCAGCTCAATCGCTCAGGAAGGCTGAGCCGCGGCGGCTTGCTGGCGGGCGCGGAAGGCCTGGACCTTCGCTCGGTTGCCACAGGTGCTCATCCCGCACCAATGCCGGTTCTGGGCTCGCGACGCGTCGACGTACAGGCGCGTGCAGCCGGGGTGGGAGCACCTTTTGACCTTGCCGATGTCGGGTCCGGCATAGAGGTCGAGGAGATCGGCGGCCAGGCCCGCGAGCAGCTCTTGCACGGTACCGCTGCGGCTGACCGATCCGTCCGGATGCAACGTCGGCGTGAGCTGGGGTCGGGACGCGTACGCATTCAGCAGATCTACGTCGGCGGCGTCGGGCCGGCCGCCCTCAAGCCCCGCGACGACGACCCGGTAGATGGCTTCGCGCACGGCGATCGCCGCCGCAACTTCATCGTCGGTCATCTCGAGCGGCGTATCGACCAGCCCAGCACCGACCGCCCAGTCCGAGACCCGCTGCGGGTCGGTCAACAATTCCTCGCGACGCGCCGAGCCCCGATATTTCAGCGTGCCCGCGAAGTCCAAAGACGGCCGCCCGCTCACGTAGAGGAACTTCATGTAACCACCTTGACAGGTTTCACCGCCCACGGCAAGATGTAACTACCTAAGACGGTTACGCACTCGGCGGAGGGAGAACTCATGGCTACGACGGTGTGGACGCTGGTCTCCATCCTGGTCATCGCCCCGTTGGGCGCCCTGGCCGTTGACCGGCCCCTGCACGGCAATTGGATCTGGCATATCGACGCCGACAAGCCGAGGGACTACGGCGAGCCGTCCGGCGCCACCGGCGAACCCCGCGCCGCGTAGCCGCGGCCATCGGGGTATCAGCTCACGGGTTTGCTCGAGTCGCTCACGAACTCATCGCAACGTCAGAACAGGCCGAAGAAACCCGACTGGTCATTACCCGTATTGAAGCCCCCGGAGCTGTCCATGCCCGAGTTGAAGGAGCCCGTGTTATATCCGCCGATGCCCGAGTTGAAGAAGCCGGTGTTGTAGTCGCCGCCGCCCGAGTTCCCGATGCCGGTGTCCCATACGCCGCTCCCCGAGTTGAAGAACCCAGTCTTGTGGCAGCCGGGGCCCGTGTTCGAGTTCCAGAAGCCCGAGTTATTGAGGCCCTGGTTGAAGAACCCCGAGTTCCCGATACCCGTGTTTCCGAAGCCCGAGTTCGGACCAGTCTGGTTGACCGAGCTGCCGAAACCCGTGTTCAGGTTGCCCGAGTTGTAGAAGCCGGTGTTGATGTCGCCCGAGTTTCCCCACCCCGTGTTGAAGTCGCCCGAGTTGAAGCTTCCCGTGTTGTCCGAGCCCGTGTTCTCGAAGCCCATGTTGTTGGCGCCGGCGTTTCCGAAGCCCATGTTGTAGTCGCCGGGGTTTGCAAAACCCATGTTGTAGTCACCCGAGTTTGCAAAGCCCGTGTTGACCTCGCCCGCGTTCCAGAACCCTGTGTTGGTGTTGCCCGAGTTCGAGAAGCCGAAGTTACCGGTGCCCGAGTTGAAGAAGCCGACGTTGTTATTACCCGAATTGAAGAACCCGATGTTGTTGTTACCCGAGTTCCCGAAGCCGAAATTTCCGCTGCCGGAATTCAGCGCGCCAACGCCCACCATGTTGTTGCCGGTAAGCCCAAAGCCGAGGTTTCCATTGCCGTGGTTTCCCAAGCCCATGTTGTTGCTGCCCGAGTTGCCGAAGCCGATATTGCTGTTTCCAACGTTCCCGCTTCCCACGTTGAAGGCGCCCAGGTTTCCGCTGCCCAGGTTGGCGCTGCCGTTGTTCCCGAAACCGAGGTTTGTGCTGCCGAGGACCTGCAAAGGCGACGCATTCGCGGTTTCGGCCAATGCGTACTGCCCTGCGCCGACATTCAATAGATGCACGAACTGGTCATGAAACACCGCCGCCTGTGCCCCCAGCGCCTGGAAGCGCTGACCGTGGGCGGAGAACACCGCGGCAATGGCCACCGACACCTCGTCCGCGGCGGCGGCCAGCACGCCAGTCGTCGGGGTCGCCGAGGCCGCTTTCGCGGTGCTCAATGCCGAGCCGATGTTGGACAGATCCGTTGCCGCCGACGCCAAAAACTCGGGTGCCGCCACCAGATACGACATGAAGATTCTCCTGTCCGGGCAGTACCGAACTTCCGGTGGAAGGCACTGTAACGAGTTTCCGCCCGGCATTTGGGCCTTTGGGCAAACCGTTAGTACGCCGGGAGGGCTCCGTCCGCTTCCGAAGGGATGACCAGGCAGCCACCGGGCGGGTCGCCGTGCTCGGGGTAGGTCGCGTGTGCAGGGTCGGGGCGGCGCCGAGGGCGCGACACCATCGGTGAGCCCCGTTCGCCCGGCTCAGTTCGCTTCCCAGGTCCACCCCGAGATCGCCGGGTCGTCCTCGCCGTGTTCGCGGGTGTAGGCGCGAGCGGCGAGGCGGGCGTCGACCATGCGCTGACGCAGCAGGGCGGCCTGGCTGGCCAGCCCGTCTACCCGGTCAATGACGTCGATGACCAGGTGGAAGCGATCGAGGTCGTTGAGCATCACCATGTCGAACGGCGTCGTCGTGGTGCCGCGCTCCTTGAATCCCCGCACGTGGATGTGCGGGTGGTTGGTGCGCCGGTAGGTGAGCCGGTGGATCAGCCACGGATAGCCGTGGTAGGCGAAGATGACCGGCTTGTCGCGGGTGAACAGCGCGTCAAACTCCTTGTCCGGCAAGCCATGTGGATGCTCGGATTCCGGTTGCAGCCGCATCAGGTCGACGACATTGACCACCCGGACGGCCAGGCCGGGTAGTTCGCGCCGCAGGATGTCGGCCGCCGCGAGCACCTCCAGCGTCGGGACGTCCCCGGCGCAGGCCAGCACCACATCGGGTTCGGCGCCTAAAGACTTAGCCGTGCTCGCCCACGGCCAGATGCCCAGGCCCCGCGCGCAGTGGGCGATGGCCTGGTCCATGTCCAGGTAGGCCAGCGCGGGCTGCTTGCCGGCGACGATCACGTTGACGTAGTTGCGGCTGCGCAGGCAGTGGTCCGCGACCGACAGCAGCGTGTTGCCGTCCGGCGGCAGGTATACCCGTGTCAGCTCGGCCCGCTTGTTCGCGACCAGGTCGATGAAGCCGGGGTCCTGATGCGACGCGCCGTTGTGGTCCTGGCGCCACACGTGGGAGGTCAGTAGGTAGTTCAGCGACGCGATCGGCCGCCGCCACGGCAGTTCTCGGCTGGTGGCCAGCCACTTCGCGTGCTGGTTGAGCATCGAGTCGACGATGTGCACGAACGCCTCGTAGCAGTTGAACAGGCCGTGCCGGCCGGTCAGCAGGTAGCCCTCGAGCCAGCCCTGGCACAGGTGCTCGGAGAGCACCTCCATCACGCGGCCGTCGGGCGCGAGGTGCTCGTCGTCTGGCCCGATCTCCGAAAGCCACACCTTGTCGGTGGCCCCGTAGACGGCGTCGAGCCGGTTGGAGGCGGTCTCGTCGGGGCCCATGAGCCGGAACCGATCCGGGTTGCGCGCGATCACGTCGCGCAGGAAGGTGCCCAGCATCCGGGTGGCCTCGTGCGTCTCGGCGGCCGGCTGCGGCACGGCCAGCGCGTAGTCGCGGAAGTCGGGCAGGTCGAGGTCGTGCAGCAGCAGCCCGCCGTTGGCGTGCGGGTTGGCGCTCATCCGGCGATCACCGCGGGGCGCCAGCGCCCGCAGCTCGGGGCGCAGGGCGCCGTTGCCGTCGAACAACTCCTCGGGCCCGTAGCTGCGCAGCCATTCCTCCAGCTGCGCGCGGTGGGCCGGGTTGTCGTGGGTCTCGGCCAACGGGACCTGGTGGGCCCGCCAGGTGCCCTCCACCTTCTTGCCGTCGACCACCTTCGGGCCGGTCCAGCCCTTCGGGGTGCGCAGCACGATCATCGGCCAGACGGGTCGCTCGGCGTGGCCGCCGGCGCGGGCGGTGCGCTGGATGGCCGCGATGTCGTCGAAGGCGTCGTCGAGGGCGGCGGCCAGCTGCTGGTGCACGTTGGCCGGGTCGTCACCGGCGACCGTGATGGGCCGGTAGCCGTAGCCGCGCAGCAGCGATTCCAGTTCGGGGTGGGGGATGCGGGCCAGCACGGTCGGGTTGGCGATCTTGTAGCCGTTCAGTTGCAGGATGGGCAGCACCGCGCCGTCGGTGACCGGGTTCAGGAACTTATTCGAGTGCCAGCCCGCGGCCAGGGGCCCGGTCTCGGCCTCGCCGTCGCCGACCACGCACGCCACCACCAGGTCCGGGTTGTCGAACGCCGCCCCGTAGGCGTGCACCAGCGCGTAGCCAAGCTCGCCGCCCTCGTGGATCGACCCGGGCGTCTGGGCCGCGACGTGGCTGGGGATGCCACCGGGAAAGGAGAACTGCCGGAACAGCTTTCGCAGTCCCTCGGCGTCTTCCTCGATGCCGGTGTACACCTCGGTGTAGGTGCCCTCCAGGTAGGCGTTGGCGACCAGCCCGGGCCCGCCGTGGCCGGGACCGGTCACGTAGATGACGCTGGCGTCGCGGTTGCGGATGACCCGGTTCAGGTGCGCGTAGATGAGGTTGAGCCCGGGTGTGGTGCCCCAGTGACCCAACAGCCGGGGTTTGACGTGCTCGGACGACAGCGGTTCGCTCAGCAGCGGGTTGTCCAGGAGGTAGATCTGGCCGACCGAGAGGTAATTGGCTGCGCGCCAATACTTGTCGATGAGGGCGAGTTCGTCGTCGGACAGGGCTGCGGCATTCGTGGTCGAGGTTTCTGCGGTCACCCGGCCGATTGTCCGCGTCTTTGGTGAACGGCGCTTGCCGCGGGCTACTCCCGATGGCGGCGACCCGCTTCGCCCGGCTCCGCCACCGCTCGCGATCGCCGACTACTCCCGATGGCGGCGACCCGCTTCGCCCGGCTCCGCCGCGCTCGCGATCGCCGACTACTCCTCCCCGCGGGCCCGCGCCTCGTAGGCCCGCCGCTTCTCGACATCCACGTCGTCGGTGAAGACGTGGTCGCCGCCGAGCAGGCGGTTGAGCCCCTCGGCGATCCGGCGCGGCCAGAATTTCTGGGAGACGACCATCGCGCCGGCGGCCTTCGTGATCCGCACCCGTGGCCTGGGGTGGGCCACCAGCCGCACGATCGCGTCGGCGATTTCGGCGGGCTCGGCGTTGCGGAAGCCCTTCATGCCGGGGGTCCCGGCGACGAGCTCAGTGTTGACGAACGTCGGCAACACCGTGGAGAACTCCACACCGGCCGAGCGGTACTCCAGCCGGGCCGAGTCGGTGAACGCGATGACCGCGTGCTTGCTGGCGCAGTAGCTGGCCAGGCCGACGATGTAGAGCTCGCCGGCGAGCGAGGCGACGTTGATGACGTGCCCGGATCGGCGGGGGACCATGCGCTGCACCGCCAGCTTGCTGCCGAGGATGACGCCGTAGACGTTGATGTCGAGGATGCGGCGGGTGACCGCGTCCGACTCGTCGATGATCCGCCCGACCGGCATGATGCCGGCGTTGTTGATCAGCACGTCGATGGGGCCGAGCTGGCGCTCCACCTCATCGAGGAAGTCCGCGAACGAATGCGCGTCGGTGACGTCGAGTTTCCCGTAGACGTCGAGGCCGAGCGCGGCGCCCGATTCCTTCACCCGCACCTCGTCGATGTCCCCGATCGCGACCTTGGCGCCCAGGTTGTGCAGCGCGGTCGCGGTGGCCAGGCCGATCCCGCGGGCGCCGCCGGTGATGACGACGACCTTGTCGCGCACCTTCACGCCGATTGAAGCCGTGTCTGCCATCTTCGTCGTCCCTCCCGAGAGTTGACGGGTGTCAATTTTGGCGATTATGCCCGATACTGCACCCGTGATCGAGGTGCGGGCGGCCGTCCCGGCCGACGCACGCGACGTGGCCCGGGTGCAGGTCCGGTCGTGGCAGTCGGCGTATCGCGGGCTGATCGACCAGGCCTACCTCGACGGCCTGACGCCCGAGTTCTTCGCCGGCCGGTACGCCTTCGGTCGGGTCGGGCTTCGGCTGCCGTCAACCGTGGTCGCGGTCGACGGTCCTGCGATCCGCGGCCTGGCGACCACGGGACTGTGCGGCGGGATGGAGTTCCCGAATTTCGGTGAGCTGATGGCGATCTACGTCGACCCCGCGCACGCGCGGACCGGCATCGGGCGGCTGCTGATGGCCGCCGCGCGCGAGCGGCTGCGCCGGCTCGGCGTGGCGGGGGCCGTGCTGTGGGTGTTGGACGGGAACCTCGGCGCCCGCCGGTTCTACGAACGCGACGGGTGGCGGTTCGACGGAGCTTGGCGCACAGAGACTTTCGGTGATACGCCAGTGCGACAGGTGCGCTACCGCTGCGCGCCGGTCTGAGCCGGCCCTCACGCGACTGGACGCCCGCCGTTGCCCGCGACGCACCATCCTGATATGTTTACGGCGATAACATCGCAGGAAGGCGTCAGCGGTGAAAGTGATGTTCGACGGTGAGAACCCGATGCCGACGACACAACCGGGCGCGGACGGCTATCCGGCGGTGTGGTTGCAACTGCAGGTACGGCGGGTGAAACATCTGCCGGCCTTCGCGGTGGCCATACCCTCGGTGATCGAGCATGCTAAAGCCTTTCCCGGCATGATTCGCTTCGGGTTCGATATCGACTGGGAGCGCGCCAGATTCCGGACGTTCGGCGCCTTCGACAGCGAAGCTTCGCTGCGCGCCTACATCGCCGATGGCGCACATGGGGTCATCTACCGACGCCTCCGTGGCCGGCTCGGTGACGTATCCGTCAACTACGGCACGCTTGCGGTCACGGCATTACCAGCCACGTGGGACGAGATACCGCCGTCGCGTTTCACCAAAGACCAGACAACGCATACCAGATGACGTGGCGAACCGATCTCCACACTGCGGTGAGTCTCGCCCGGAACCGCCGAACGGCGATGTCACCATAACGCCATGCCACGAGGGCCAGACGCGCATCGAACCCGGTCATCCACCGACACCTACCACCATGGGGACCTTCGAAGGGCTCTGCTTGACCACGCGGTGGAACTCGCTCGCGCCGGTGGCCCGGACGCGGTGGTCATGCGTGACGTGCAGCGCCGGGCGGGCGTGAGCAACGCCGCCGCCTACCGTCACTACGCGAACCGCGACGAATTGCTCGCGGCGGTCATCGTCTACGCGTTGCAGCGGCTGGCCGCCATGATGCACGAAGCCCTGAACACGGTGCCGCCACGCGGTGATCGAAAGCGCCGGGCGCTGGCAAGGTTCCGTGCCACCGGCCAGGCGTACGTCGATTTCGCACTCGCCGAACCCGGGCTGTTTCGCACCGCTTTCGCGACCCACCCGACCAGCCTGCAGGCGGTCGAGGCCGCCGAAGCTGCCGAAGACGTTGCCGGCGAACAGCATCCGTTTCAACTCCTGCGCCGCTGCGTAGACGACCTGGTAGCGACCGGAGTGATCGATCCTCGCCAACGAGCCGGCCTTGATGAGGCGGCGTGGGCCGCCGTCCACGGTTTGGCCATCTTGTACTTGGATGGGGCGCTGAGCGGCCTGGGAGAGCCGCAGAAGCGACAAGTCACCGGCCGCTTGCTTGACACCTTTGAGCACGGCATCGGCTAGCGAGGCCCTATGTTGACACCGATAACATCGGATGGTTATCGTTGCGCAATGGACGCCAGTCGATTTCGCAGCCGCTACGGACCGTGGGCCCTGGTCACCGGAGCCAGCGACGGCATCGGCCGCGCGATCGCCGACGAGCTGGCCCGCCGCGGTCTCAACCTGGTGCTGGCGGCCCGAAACCAGGCGCGGTTGGAGGCGATCGCGCGGGAACTCAACGCCGCCACCGGGGTTGAGACCCTGGTCGTCGCAGCCGATCTCGCCGATGCCAACGGAGCCGAAGCGGTGGCCGATGCGACGAGGAACATAGACGTCGGCCTCGTCGTCCTTGCCGCGGGTTTCGGCACCGTCGGTCCGTTCACCGACTTAGCCCTAGCGCCCGAGCTCGAGATGATCGCGGTCAACATCACCGCGGTGACCGCGCTGGCGCACGCATTCACCCCCCGCCTGACCCGCCGCGCAAGCGGCGGCATCGTGTTGTTCGGGTCGATCGTCGGATGGCAGGGCGTCCCAGGGCAGGCCACCTACTCGGCGACCAAGTCCTACGTCCAGAGCTTCGCTGAGGCGCTGCACGGCGAGCTGAAGCCGCAAGGCGTCGACGTCATATCGGTGGCACCGGGTCCCGTGCACACCGGCTTCGGCGCGCGGGCCGGGATGACTATGAATTCGGCGACCACGCCAGACGTAGTCGCCACAGCCACCCTCTCGGCCCTGGGACGGCGGACCACCGTCGTGCCCGGTCTGCAGGCGAAGTTTCTGACTGCGTCGCTGATGCCGCTGCCCCGACGCCTGCGCAGCGAGATCCTTGCAAACGTCATTCGCCGGATGCGGGCCGCGCCCGCACCGGCCGCCTGAATCGTCACCACCCCGTGGAGCCGGGGATGCCTTTGAACGGACCGGTGATCCAGCTGGTGATCCAGCCCCCGTAAAAGCCGCCTGGTTGTGGCACCACGGCCTCACCGTTGACGGTGCAGCGGTCGACCTTCGCCGCCAGCACCGCGACCGCGCCGCGTATCGACGCAAACCCGCGCGACGGGTTCAGGTAGCTCCACGCGGCCTTCGATGCGGCAGTAGTAGCGGTCACCAAGTCGTAATAGGTGGCCTGCCCTTTCCACTCACACCACGAGCTTCCGGACGCCTCACGCAGCGTCGCGCCGGCGAACGCTTCCCGCGGGAGGTAATAGGTCGGCGGATGACTGGTCTCGAGCACGCGCCAGGCCTGCTCGGTCGACGCGATCACTTCGCCGCCCAGCTCCACAGTGATCAGCCCGGTGAAGGGCTCCACCCGAGGCGGTCGTGGATAGTCCCACACCGATTCCCGTTCGGGCCCGGCTGCTCGCCCCGCGGCACGGCTCATTGCACAGTCTCCGAACTCGTCGATCGACCTTCGGTCGCGATGAGCCCAGGTTAGGCGAACCCGGTCTAGTGCACGCTCAGCCACACGAGGCTGGCGCCGCCCACGACGGCGCAGTAGACCGCAAACGGCGTCAGGGTGCGCGTCTGGAAATACCGCGTCAGAAACCGCACGGCCAGGTAGGCGCAGACGAACGAGGCGACGCTGCCGGCCAGGACCTGGCCGCCGATTCCGGCACCGAGCGGGCCGAACAGGTCCGGGATCTTGTACACCCCGGCCGCCAGGATGATCGGCGTGGCAAGCAGGAACGAGAAGCGGGCGGCGTCCTCGTGCGACAGCCCGCGCCACAGCCCGGCCACCATCGCAATGCCGGAGCGGCTGATGCCGGGCAGCAGCGCCAGGATCTGCGAGGAGCCGATCACCAGCCCACGACCCAGCGGCAGTTGGGCCAGCCGGTTGTCGATGGCCTCGCCTCGGTGGTCCTCGTGCTCCTCGTCGCCGGTCGGTGAAACGCGGCGGCGCAGGACTTCCCCGGCATACAGCGCGATGCCGTTGAGCAACAGGAAAGCCGCCGCCGGAATGGGTTTGCCCAGCGTGGTCCGGAACAGGTGCTCGAGGGCCACCCCGGCCAGGCCCACCGGGATGGTGGCGACGACGATCAGCCAGGCCAGCCGCTCGTCGGGCGTCTGAATTTGGCGATACCGCAGCGAGGAGAAGAAGCCGGCCACGATCCGCAACCAGTCCCGCCAGAAGAACACCAGCAGCGCGGCGGCGGTCGCGACGTGCAGGCCGACGATGAAGGCGAGGTAGGGCGATTCGGGCGTGGACACGTCGAGGTCTCGGCCCCATTGCCCACCGACCAGCGCCGGCACCAACACCGAGTGCCCCAGGCTGGAGACCGGGAACAGCTCGGTGACGCCCTGGAACGCGCCGACTACCACGGCCTCGACATAGCTCAAGTGCGCGGTCATTGGGTGGGGCGCCTCCATCCGGGGTCGTGGGCGACAAGAACTACCGAGCGTAGCCGGTCGGAATTCGCGCGCGAACCGGCTTGGGCTGCTGCGCATTTGGCCACCGGTAACGTGCTCGCGTGCCGCCGCCGACCAGGCAGGTACGGTGAGCGGATGGCGGAGGGGCTGCTCGAAACCGTGCGCGTGCTGGACCTGTCCAGCGGCAACGCCGACGCGGTGACCCGCCTGTTTGCAGACCTGGGCGCCGACGTCCTCAAGATCGAATTCCCCGGCGGCAGCATGGGTCGCGACGACCTGCCGGCGCTGGCCGGCGCGAGCATCCCGTTCGCGCTGCACAACGCCAACAAGCGCGCCGCGGTGCTGGACCCGCTCGAGGACGGCGACTGCGGCCGGTTCCTGGACCTGGCCGCCGAGGCCGACATCGTCGTGGACAGCGGCCTGGCCGGGCACATCGGCGCGTTCGGGATGACGGGCGCGGAGCTGGCGGCCCGCTACCCGCACCTGGTGGTGCTGTCGGTCACCGACTTCGGCGAGACGGGTCCGCGGTCCGCGTGGCGCGCCACCGATCCGGTGTTGTTCGCGATGTGCGGCTCGCTGGCGCGGTCCGGTCCCACCACCGGCACCCCGGTGTTGCCGCCGGACGGCATCGCCTCGGCCACTGCCGCGGTGCAGGCGGCGTGGGCGGCGCTCGTCGCCTACTACAACCGATTACGCTGCGGCACAGGCGATTACATCGATTTCTCCCGGTTCGATGCCGTGGTGATGGCCCTCGACCCGGCGTTCGGCGCACACGGGCAGGTCGCCGCCGGCATCCGCCACAGCGGCCGGTGGCGGGGGCGCCCGAAGAACCAGGACGCCTACCCGATCTGCCCGTGCAAGGACGGCTACGTCCGGCTGTGCGTGATGGCGCCCCGGCAGTGGCGGGGGTTGCGTCGCTGGCTGGGGGAGCCCGAGGAGTTTCAGGACCCCAAATACGACGCGATCGGCGCCCGGATGGCGGCGTGGCCCGAGATCAGCGTGCTGGCCCAGGCGTTGTTCGCCGACCAGACGATGAAGGACCTGGTCGCCGCCGGTCAGGCGCATGGTGTGCCGATCGCCGCGGTGCTGCCGCCGTCCTGGGTCCTGGGCTCCGAACATTTCCAAGAGGTGGGCGCGATCACCGAGGCGGAGCTGCTGCCGCGGGTGCGGACCACCGTGCCCACCGGGTATTTCGTCGTCGACGGGCAGCGCGCGGGTTTCCGCACGCCGGCCCCGGCCATCGGGCAGGACCAACCGTATTGGCGCGGGAATCCCGTGCTGGTGCGGGCACCGTCGGGCAGGGTCGGCGACTATCCGCTCACCGGGCTGCGGATCCTCGATCTGGGCATCATCGTCGCGGGCGGCGAGCTGAGCCGGCTGTTCGGCGACCTGGGCGCCGAGGTCATCAAGGTGGAAAGCGCCGAATACCCCGACGGACTGCGGCAGGCCCGCGAAGGCGACGCCATGAGCGAGTCGTTCGCGTGGACCCACCGCAATCACCTCGGGCTGGGCCTGGACCTGCGCAGCGCCGAGGGCAAGGACATCTTCCGCCGGCTGGTTGCCGAGGCCGACGCGGTGTTCGCCAACTTCAAGCCGGGAACCCTTACCGCCCTTGGCTTTAACTACGAGGCGCTGCGCGCTGTCAACCCGCGGATCGTGCTCGCCGGCAGCAGCGCCTACGGCGACAGCGGCCCCTGGCGCACTCGGCTGGGCTACGGCCCGTTGGTCCGCGCCGCCACCGGGGTGACCCGGCTGTGGACGTCCGACGAGGCGGACGACGACGCGGACACCGGCACGGGACGGCACGCCTTCTACGACGCGACGACGATCTTCCCGGATCACGTGGTCGGGCGGGTCACCGCGATCGCGGCGCTGGCCGCGTTGATCCATCGCGATCGCACCGGTGGCGGGTCGCACGTCCACATCTCGCAGGCCGAGGTCGTGCTCAACCAGCTCGACACCCATTACGTCACCGAGGCCGCGCTGGCCGCGGGCGTCGGCCTGATCCGCGACGACACCAGCCTGCACGCGGTCTACCCCTGCGCGGGCGACGACGAATGGTGCGTCATATCGATCGGCTCCGACGACGAATGGCGCTGCCTCGCAGGCCTTCTCGACCATCCGCAGTGGGTCGACGACCCGCGGTTCGCGACCGGCGAAGCGCGCCTGGCCAACCGCCGCGAATTGATCGAGCTGGTGTCGGCCTGGACCCGCACCCGCACCCCGCTGCGCAACACCGAACTGCTGCAGGCGGCCGGTGTCGCTGCCGGGCCGATGAACCGGCCGCCGGACATCCTAGAGGACCCCCAGTTGATCGAGCGAAAACTGTTCGCCGACATGACCCATCCGCTGATCAAGCGCCCGATGCCCGCGGAGACGGGCGCGGCGCCGTTTCAGCACATCCCGCCGGCCCCGCAACGCCCGGCGCCGCTGCCCGGCCAGGACACCCGCGCCATCTGCCGCAACCTGCTCGGGATGAGCGCCGACGAGATCGAGCGGCTGATCGGGGACGGCGTGCTGTTCGCGACCCCGGGCGCGTCCTAGCATCCCCGGGCTGCGGGCCCAGCGTGCGGCTGGCCGCACATTCGATGCCCATCGCCGGCCGGATCCATAGGCACGCTAAATTCATCGGATGACCGTCGATCCCAGGACACCGGTGTTGATCGGCTACGGCCAGGTGAACCACCGCGACGAAATCGACCCGGCGACGCGGTCGGTCGAACCGGTGGACCTGATGGCCGTCGCGGCCCGGGAGGCCGCGGACGCCCGGGTGATCGAGGCCGTCGACTCCATCCGCGTCGTGAACGTGTTGTCGGCCCACTACCGCGACCCCGCGCTGCTGCTGGGCGAGCGGCTGGGCGTGGAAGGGTTCAGCACCCGCTACAGCCCCGTCGGCGGCAACGTCCCACAGACGCTGGTCAACCAGGCCTGCCTTGACATCCAGGCGGGCCGGGCCGGTGTCGTGCTGCTGGCCGGCGCCGAGACGTGGCGCACCAGGCGGGGGCTGAAGGCCAAGGGCGGCAGGCTCGAGTGGACCGTGCAGGACGAATCCGTGCCGTTGGGCGAGGTCACCGGCGAGGACATCCCGATGTTCGGCGACGCGGAGCTCAAGAGCGGGCTGAACCTCCCGGCATTCGTCTACCCCCTGTTCGAACAGGCGCTTCGCATCGCCAACGGCGAGTCGGTCGACGACCACCTCAGGCGCGTCAGCGAGTTGTGGGCGCGGTTCAACGCCGTCGCGGTCGAAAACCCGCACGCGTGGATCCGCAAGCCGGTGACCGCCGAGGAAATCCGGCGGCCCGGACCGCAAAACCGGATGATCAGCTGGCCCTACACCAAGCTGATGAACTCCAACAACATGGTCGACCAGGGCGCCGCGCTGGTCCTGGCGTCGGCCGAGGAGGCGCAACGGCTACAGGTTCCCGCCGACCGGTGGGTGTACCCGCACGCCGGCACCGACGCCCACGACACCCCGTCCATCGCCGAGCGCGACGAGCTGCACCGCTCGGCGGCCATCCGGATCGCGGGCGCGCGCGCCCTGCAGCTGGCCGGGCTGGGCATCGACGACGTCGACTACGTCGACCTGTACTCCTGCTTCCCGTCCGCTGTGCAGGTCGCCGCCGCCGAACTCGGCCTGAGCACCGACGACCCGGCCCGCCCGCTCACCGTCACCGGCGGGCTGACCTTCGCGGGCGGCCCGTGGAGCAACTACGTCATGCATTCCATCGCCACGCTGGCCGAACTGCTGGTGGCCAACCCGGGCCGGCGCGGCCTCATCACCGGCAACGGCGGCTACCTGACGAAGCACAGCTTCGGCGTCTACAGCACCGAGCCGCCGGCGTCGTTCCGCTGGGAGGACGCACAGCCGGACGTGGATCGCGAACCCACCCGGGAGGGCCTGGTCGAGTGGGACGGCGTCGGGACCGTCGAAGCCTGGACCACACCGTTCGACCGCGACGGACAGCCCGAGAAGGCATTCGTGGCGGTGCGGACGCCCGACGGGGCCCGCACCCTGGCCGTCATCGCCGATCCCGGCGCCGCCGAGGCAACCGTGCGCGAAGACATCGGTGGCGCCAAGGTTGCCGTCACCCCGGACGGCATCGCGTCGCTGCGGTAACCAGCGGGTTACAACACCGCGGGCCAAAGGTCCCGAAAACGGGCTAACGGTCGCGCAAGTGACATCGACTTGCCTATTGTCGGGTTGGACGTTGGGGGAGGTGAGCCCAGGTGCACGTCCTGGTTACCGACGCCACCGGCGCCGTAGGGCGGCTGGTCGCACGGCAACTCATCGCTGCCGGGCACACGGTCAGCGGGATAGCTGAACACCCCCATCCCTGCCTGGACCCCGCGGTCGAACTCGTTTGCGCGCCGCTGAGCGACCCCGTCGTGCAAGACATGGCGGACGAAGCCGACACGCTGATCCACCTGGCCCCGGCCGACCCCAGCGCGCCCGGTGGCGCCGACGTCGACGGGGTCGCCCACGTGACCCACGCGGCCGCCCGCGCCGGCGCGCGGCTGCTGTTCGTGTCCCAGGCCGCCGGCCGGCCCGAGCTCTATCGACCCGCCGAGGAGCTGGTGTCCACGAGCTGGGCACCGAGCCTGGTCGTCCGGATCGCGCCGCCGGTCGGCCGCCAGCTCGACTGGATGGTGTGCCGCACCGTGGCCACGCTGCTGCGCACGAAGGTTTCCACCCGTCCTATGCGCGTCCTGCACGTCGACGACCTGGTCCGGTTCCTGGTTTTCGCGCTGAGCAGTGACCGCACCGGCGTGGTGGACCTCGCCACTCCGGACACCACCAACGTGGTCACCGCGTGGCGGCTGCTGCGCGCCGTCGGCCCGCGTTCGCGGCTGAACGGGGTGCGCAGCTGGTCGAAACTGGTTCCGAAGATGGATATCACTGCGGTGCAAGAGGATTGGGGCTTCGAATTCGGCTGGCAAGCGCTCGAGGCGGTCGCCGACACCGCACGCGGCCTCGCCGGGCGCCGGCTCCTTCCCGAGGGGGCGCTCAGCCACGGCGGCCAGGTGGCGCTGCCGGTGGAGGTCCTCCCGCGGCCACGGCCGTCCGACGAATTGCGCAGCGCGGCCCCCGAGGGGCTGGAGGGCGAGTTCGACGACCGCATCGATCCCCGGTTTCCGGTCTTCAGCGCGGCCCGGCTCGCCGAGGCGCTCCCCGGCCCGCTGACACCGATAACGCTCGACGTCCAGCTGAGCGGGCTGCGCACGGCCAGCCGGGTGCTGGGGCAGGTGCTCGCGCTCGGCGGCGTGGTCGACGACGAGTGGAGCAGCCGGGCGATCGCGGTCTTCGGCCACCGCGCCTACGTCGGGGTGTCGGCCAACGTCGTCGCCGCCACCCAGCTGCCCGGATGGGACCAGCACGCCGTCGCCCGGCACGCCCTGGCCGATCAACCCCAGGTGGGTGACGTCCTGCCGTTCGGCGAGCCGAGGCTGACCGAGGGCGCGCTGGGGTCGCTCGCCAAAGCGGTCGTGACGGCGCGCTCGCTGACGGTGATGCGCCACCTCAAGCGGGACACGCTGGCGTACGGCGCGGCCGCAGAGGCCGAACACGCCGACGCCGCGCAGCTGGCGGCGCTGCCGGACGCCGCGCTCGAGGTCCGGGTGCCGCTGCTGCGGGATCGCATCCACCAGGGCTGGATCCTCACCGCACTGTGGCTGATCGATTCGGGCGTGACCGCGGCGGCGCTGGAGCCCATGCGTGCCGCCTCCCGGGTGTCGGGGCTGGGCATGATCATGGAAAGCACCCGCATCGCGACCGAGACCGCCGAGCTGGTGGCGGCGTTGCGCAGTGATCCGCCGTTGTGCGCGCTGGCCGCTGAGGGCAACGTCGGCAGCATCCGCGCCCTGTCTCCCGACACCGCCGCCGCCCTCGACGCCGTCGTGGGCAGAATCGGGCACCGCGGGCCGGGTGACGCCGAGCTGGCCAGCCGGGTGTTCAGCGACGATCCGGCCATGTTGCTGACGGCGGCCGCCGCGCTGGCCGAACCGGAAGGGGGCGCCGCGCCCGGCGGGCCGGCCCCGGCGCCGAACCTGGTGCGGCGGGTGGCCGCAAACGCCCGCGCGTCGCGCGAGCTGGCCCACGACACCACCCTGCGGTTCACCCATGAGCTGCGGATGACGTTGCGCGAGTTGGGATCCCGGCGCGTCGCGGCGGACATCCTCGACGCCGCCGACGACGTCTACTACCTCACCTGCGACGAACTGTTCACCATGCCGGCCGACGCGCGGCTGCGGGTCAAGCGCCGCCGGGCCGAACGGGAGCGGTTGCAGGCCCAACGCCCGCCCGACGTCATCGACGGGCGCTGGACCCCCGTCGACCAGGGCGGCGACGCCTGAGCCAGATCAACCCAGCAGCCCGCGCAAGAACAGCGCGTTGCCTACCGCGTGGCCGCCCAGGTCGTTGTTGAAATACATCCACACGTCCCTGCCGTCGCGGTCCCATTCGGTGATCTGGTCGGCCCAGCGCCGCAGCTGCTCGTGCGAGTAGCAGCCCGCGTAGATCGCGTCCTGGTCCGGGCCGTGCATGCGGATGTACACCAGATCGGTGGTGGCGCGCGGCACGCACGCCAGCCCGGCACCGCTCATCACCACGTAGGCGGCGCGGCGGCGTTCCAGCAACTCGTATACGGCCGGGTCGTTCCAGGACGGGTGGCGCAGCTCGACGGCCACCCGGATGGGTTCGGGCACGCTGGCCAGGAAGGCATCCAGCCGCGCGTCGTCGCGCTGCTGCTCGGGGTGCAGTTGGACGAGCAGCACCCCGCGGCGGTCGCCCAGCAGCTGCCAGCAGCGCTCGAACCGCTCGATCCACGGCTCGGGCGACGACAGCCGGCGATAGTGCGTCAGCCCGCGATGCGCCTTGACCGACATCTTGAACCCGTCGGGCAGCTGCTCGCGCCAACCGGCGAACGTCGAATCCTTCGGCCAGCGATAGAAACTCGCGTTCAGCTCGACGGTGTCGAAGACCTCCACGTAGCGGGCCAACCGTCGCGCCGACGGCAAACCGGTCGGGTAGAGCACCTCCGCCCAATGGTTGTAGGACCACCCGGAGGTGCCGATCCGGACGGTCAACGCCGGCTCATCCGGCCACCTGCCGGCGCACGTCGTCGTCAAGTGATGCCCGCACGAGCGCGGCCGCCAGCCGCGCGTTGGCCCGGGGAGCGAGGGCGCCCAGCTTCGCAGGCTGAGCAGGCAGGCCCAACTGCCTGGCCGCCGCGGTGGCGCGGCCGTCGAAATAGGGCCGCACCCAGGGCCAGACGTCTTGCACTTCGCGCAGGTAGATATCGGCGCCGGTGTCGCCAATTCCCTTGAATCTCTTCAGCATCCGTTTCGCCGCGGCGACGTCCTGGCCGCAGCTTTCGGCCATTTCCCGCAGATCGCCGTGATACTCGTCGCGGACCCGCTCGGCGATGTCGGTGAGTCGGGTGGCCGAACTCTCGTCGTAGCGCACGTAGTGGGCGCGACCGAACGCGCTGATCATGGTGCGCCGGTCGGATGCCAGGACGGCCTTGGGGGAGCGCAGGCCCGCCTTGAACAATTCACGGCCGGCGCTCATCGCGACGGCGGCATCGATCGGCTTGCTGGCGAGCATGCACAACACCAGCAACTGGAACAGCGGCATCGGCTTGTCGTGGATCTTGACGCCGGCCTCGGCCGCATACGTCGTGCCGGCGACCTTCAGCAGCCGCCGCACCACTTCGTCGCGCTTGTCCACACCGCACCGCTTACCCGAACCACCCTCGAGCAAACCGTGACGGTTACTTCGGGGGCAGGCCGCGGGCGTAGCCGACGCCCTTGGCGACCCAATCCTGCAGTTGCCGTTTCGTTCCCACGCCGCCGGCCTCGACGCGCAACCAGCCGCGCGCTTCCCGGCCCGCCATCACCATGGGGCCGACGTGGGCACGCTTGAGCAGTTTGTCGGTCTCCTCCGGCGGTACCCGCACCAGCAGGCCGCCCTGTCCGCTGGCGGCCACGGACATGTTGCCGTTGATCAGGAACGCCAGACCACCGAACATTCGCTTTTCCTCGACGCCGCGCTCGGAGCCGAGCAGTTCGCGGATCCGGTTGGCCAGGTCTTCGTCGTAGGCCATGGGCCGACCATAGCGTCGGGGTCCGACAAGCACCGAGCCGGTAAATTTGCACGCCGTCACTCGCGCTTTCGCTGCGGATTTACAGGTTCGGTGAACGTGAGGACGGCCGCCCCGTGAGGGGCGGCCGTCGCATTCGGGCTTTCAGCTACCGGTTTTAGCGGGGGGCACCCACATTGCCGCCACCGTTCACGTTCCCGCCGGCGTTGCCCGCGGGCGTGTACGCCTGGAAACCGGCCGACGTGTTGACGCCCCACTGGCCCATGTCCGGGTTGAACACGACCGGAAGCTGGGTGCCGTCGGGGTCACCGACTGGCGGAACCCAGGTGGCCGGCAGTCCGTAGCGGCCCGGGTCGTTGTAGTGCCCCGGCGGCGGGAAGCCGTTCTGGCCCGGGGGAAGGGGGCTGCCGGGCGCGTTGCAGTTCACGCCGGGCGCACCGGGGTTACAGATGGGCTGTCCGGGCACAGTCTGACCCGGACCCGGCACGTCGCGGTCCCCGCCCGGCACGTTCGGCCCGGGCACGTTGGGACCCGGCCCCGGCACGTTCGGGCCGGGATCGGCGAGCGCGAAACCGGCGCTCAACCCGAGCGCCGCGGACCCGAGGCCGCCGGCCATGGCGGCGGTGGCGGCGATCTTGGTGAGATTCATGTGAACTCCTTGTCCAGCTTGGCTGCGACGCACGCAGCGCAACAGCATTGACGGTGTTGTTCAGTTATTTCCCCAGGCACCGGGTTTGGGCCGAGGGATGGGGGACGACCCCCTGGTCCCTCGGCTACCCGAGTGGGCCGATCGGAAAACCCACCGACGGCAATTCATTGGCAGCAGACTCCCAGGTTTACGACAAGCTCCTGGCAGCCACGGCGCCTTAGGCGGCGACGGTCGCGGTGTCCGTCACCGGTTCGAGCGCCTGCGCGACGATCTCCGCGACGTCCGTCATCGGCTTGACGTCCAGCGCTTCGAGCACCTCGGCGGGCACGTCATCCAGATCGGGCTCGTTGCGCGCCGGGATGAAAACCGTTGACAGACCGGCACGCTGGGCGGCCAGCAGCTTCTGCTTCACGCCACCGATCGGCAGCACCCGGCCGTTCAGCGTGACCTCGCCGGTCATGCCGACATCGCTGCGCACCTGGCGCCCGGTGGCCATCGACACCAGCGCGGTGACCATCGTCACACCGGCCGACGGGCCGTCCTTGGGCACCGCGCCGGCGGGCACGTGCACGTGGATGCGCCGGTCCAGCGCCTTGGGGTCAACGCCCAGCTCCGCGGCGTGTGAGCGCACGTAGGACAGCGCGATCTGCGCCGACTCCTTCATCACGTCGCCCAACTGACCGGTCAGCTGCAAACCCGATTCGCCGTCGGTCGCCCCGGCCTCGAGGTAGAGGACGTCGCCGCCCAGCCCGGTCACGGCCAGGCCGGTGGCCACGCCCGGCACCGCCGTGCGTTCGGCCGACTCGGGCGTGAAGCGCGGACGGCCCAGGTAACCAACCAGATCGGGCTCGTCGATCGTGACCGGTTCGTCGGCGATCTTGGTCGTCACCTTGCGCAGCGCCTTGGCCAGCAGCCGCTCGAACTGACGGACCCCCGGCTCGCGGGTGTAATCCGCGGCGATCTTGCGCAGCGCGGCGTCGGTGACGGTGACCTCGTCGTCGTTCAGCGCCGCCCGCTCCCGCTGCCGGGGCAGCAGGTAGTCGCGGGCGATGGCGACCTTGTCGTCCTCGGTGTATCCGTCGATCTGCACCAACTCCATGCGGTCCAGCAGGGCCGACGGGATGTTCTCGATCACGTTGGCGGTGGCCAGGAACACCACATCGGACAGGTCCAGGTCCAGATCCAGGTAGTGGTCGCGGAACGTGTGGTTCTGCGCCGGGTCGAGCACCTCGAGCAGCGCCGCGCTCGGGTCGCCGCGGTAGTCGGAACCGACCTTGTCGATCTCGTCCAGCAGCACAACGGGATTCATCGATCCCGCCTCGCCGATCGCCCGCACGATCCGGCCCGGCAGCGCGCCCACGTAGGTGCGCCGGTGCCCGCGGATCTCGGCCTCGTCCCGCACGCCGCCCAGGGCGACGCGCACGAACTTGCGACCCAGAGCCCGGGCCACGCTCTCGCCCAGCGACGTCTTGCCGACGCCGGGGGGACCGGCCAGCACCATCACGGCACCGGAGCCGCGCCCGCCGACGACCTGCAGCCCGCGCTGCGCGCGGCGCGTGCGCACGGCCAGGTATTCGACGATGCGGTCCTTGACGTCGTCCAGCCCGTGGTGGTCAGCGTCCAAGACCGCCCGGGCCGCGCCCAGGTCCGTCGAGTCCTCGGTCCGCACGTTCCACGGCAGGTCGAGCACGGTGTCCAGCCAGGTGCGGATCCAGCCGCTCTCGGGGCTTTGGTCGCTGGAGCGTTCCAGCTTGCCGACCTCGCGCAGCGCGGCCTCGCGCACCTTCTCGGGCAGCTCGGCGGCCTCGACGCGGGCCCGATAATCGTCGGATCCGTCGGGCTCGCCCTCGCCCAGTTCCTTGCGGATGGCCGCCAGCTGTTGGCGCAGCAGGAACTCCTTCTGCGTCTTTTCCATGCCGTCGCGGACGTCCTCGGCGATCTTCTCGTTGACCTCGACCTCGGCCAAGTGCGAGCTGGTCCAGTCGATCAGCACGCGCAGCCGCTCGGCCACGTCCACGGTCTCGAGCAGCTGGCGCTTCTGCACGTCGGTGAGGTAGGACGCGTACCCGGACGTGTCCGCCAGCGCCGACGGGTCGGTCAGGCTGTTGACGTAGTCGACGATCTGCCAGGCCTCGCGGCGCTGCAGCATGGCCAGCAGCAGTTTCTTGTATTCCGCCGCCAGGGCCTTGACCTCGTCGGTCGCCGGTGTTTCGGGCGCCTCGGTCACCTCGACCCACAGCGCGGCGCCGGGCCCGGATACGCCCGCCCCGATGTGCGCCCTGCGCTCGCCGCGCACGACCGCCGCGGTGCCACCACCGGCAATCCGGCCGACTTGCAGAATCTTCGCGATCACCCCGTGGGTGGGGTAGCGGTCGTCCAGCCGGGGCGCGATCAGCAGCTGCCCCGACTCGCTCGCCTCTGCGGCGTCGATCGCCGCCCGGGCTGCGTCGTCCAGGGCGATCGGCACCACCATTCCGGGCAACACGATCGTCGGCGTGAACAAGACCGGAACAGACTTGGCTTCAGCCATTAGGTCCTCCAAAAGTTGAGTCTGCTGCGCTTAACCCAGCCGGGCGCCGGTTTGTTCCCCGGAGGAGATCCGCTGCGCGCATAATCGGTCCGTGACACTGTCCCGTCCGGTCGGGCACGCCATTGACCGCGGCGTTCTCGAAGCCGCGGCCGCCGAGCTGACCGGCGCGATCACGTTCGTCGTCGAGGACAAGGCGGTCACCTACGCCGTCGACGGGTCGACGATCCGCGTCGACGAAGGGCATGCCGGCCACGCCGGGGTCGTCGTGCGCCTTTCCCGCCAGGCCTGGGACGACATGGTGGATCAGGTCCGCACGGTCATCAACCTGTTGCTGTCCGACGAGCTTGTCTTCGAGCGGGGAGGATTCGACGAGCTGGCCGACTGGGATCCGGTCTTGCGATACCTCCATGCCGGCATCCCGCCATACGATCCGGCCCGGGCCGACCTTCGGGGACGCGACCCGCGAGCGGTCTTCACGCTGGAAGCCACCGACGACGAGCTGGCGGCCCAGCTGCGGACGATGGGTTACCTGCACGTCAGCGGCGTCTTCGAGGCCGAGGAGATGCGAGTCGCCAACCGCGAAATCGACCGGCTGGCGCAGCAAGCCCGCCCCGGCGACGACCAATCCTGGTGGGCCACCGCCGAAGACGGCACGAGCGTGCTGTGCCGATTGGTCTACGCGACGTTGCGCTCGCCGGTCCTGGCCGCCTTGGAACGCGACCCGAGGGTGCGCAGGCTCGGCACCCTCATCGACCCCGGGCTGCGCGCCGCCCCGGATCGAATGGAAGGCAGCGCGGTGTTGCTCAAGGCGCCAGGCAACACCAGCGGGCTCTCCAACATCCCGTGGCATCAAGACTGTGGCATGGGCGGGCACGGCATCATGTGCCCTGCGGTCAGTGTCGGCATTCAACTCACCGGCTCCGACTCCTCGACCGGCAACCTGCAGGTCGTTCCCGGCAGCCACGGTCAAGCCATTCATTACCGGTGGGACCAGCGGCTGCGGGGGGTGCCGGTGGTGAGCATCGACACCGCGCCCGGCGACGTCACGGTGCACGTCCAGGACCTGATGCACGCGTCCCCGCGGCCGACCGGCGCGGGCGGCCGCCGCACCATGTACGTCACCCATTACCCGCCGCGGCTCTTCGACCACATCGGGCCGGGCCAGGCCTTTAACGACCTGGTGCGCAACCGCACCGAGCGGGTCGCCCGCCTGCAGTAGCGTCGGCCCGCTACGGCACGGGTCCCAGCCGCCGCAGCTGCGTCACGTGCTTGGGCGATAGCTCCTCGAGGCAGGTGACGCCGAGCAGTCCCATGGTCCGGATGATCCCGGTCTGCAGGATCTCGATGGCCCGGGCCACACCCGCCTCGCCGCCGGCCATCAGCCCGTACAGGTAGGCCCGCCCGACCAGCGTGCACCGCGCGCCCAGCGCGATCGCCGCGACGATGTCGGCGCCGGACATGATGCCGGTGTCGACCAGGATCTCGGTGTGCTTGCCCAGCTCGCGGGCGACGGTGGGCAACAGGTGAAAGGGCACCGGGGCCCGATCCAGTTGGCGCCCACCGTGATTGGACAGCACGATGCCGTCGACGCCGCGGTCCACGACGGCGCGGGCGTCGTCGAGCGTCTGAATCCCTTTGACGACCAGCTTGCCGGGCCATTGGGCCTTGATCCATTCCAGGTCATCGAAGGTCAGGCTGGGGTCGAACATCGTGCTGAGGTACTCGCCGACGGTGCCCGACCAGCGATCCAGCGACGCGAAGGCCAGCGGCTCGGTGGTCAGCAGGTCGAACCACCACTTCGGGTGCGGCACCGCGTCCAGCACGGTGCGCAGGGTCAGCGTCGGCGGGATCGTCATGCCGTTGCGGTTGTCGCGCAGCCGCGCGCCCGCGACCGGGACGTCGACGGTGGCCAGCAGGGTGTCGAATCCCGCGTCGGCCGCGCGCTTCACCAGCGCCATCGAGCGGTCGCGGTCGCGCCACATGTAGAGCTGAAACCACTTGCGTCCCTGGGGAACAGCGCTCACCAAGTCTTCGATCGCCGTGGTGCCCAGGGTGGAGAGCGAGAACGGGATCCCCGCCCGCGCGGCCGCCCGCGCGCCGGCGATCTCGCCCTCGGTGTGCATCAACCGGGTGAATCCGGTCGGCGCGATCCCGAACGGCAGCACCACCGGCTGGCCCAGGACGTTCCATCCGGCGGTCACGTTGGAGACGTCGCGCAGGATGGTCGGGTGAAACTCGATGTCGCGGAACGCCTGTCGGGCCCGCGCGATGGACAGCTCGTCGTCGGCCGCCCCGTCGGTGTAGTCGAACGCCGCCCTGGGGGTGCGCCGTTTTGCGATGCGGCGCAGGTCCTCGATGGTGAACGCGGCGGCCAGGCGGCGCTTGGTCGCGTCGAGCTGCGGTCGTTTGAACTGCATCAGCGGCGCCAGATCGCGCACCTTGGGCACTCGTCGCTTGACCACAATGTGCAACGGTAGTCGCATGGATCCCTTCGACCTGAAGCGCTTCGTGGACGCGCAGGCCCCGGTGTACCGCGACGTCGTCGACGAGCTGCGCGCCGGCCGGAAGCGCAGCCACTGGATGTGGTTCGTCTTCCCGCAGCTGCGCGGGCTGGGCAGCAGCCCGACGGCGTTGCACTACGGCATCTCCTCGCTCGAGGAGGCCCGCGCGTACCTGGAGCACGAGGTGCTCGGGCCGCGATTGCGCGAGTGCACCCGGCTGGTCAACGCGGTGCCGGGACGGTCCGCGGAGCAGATCTTCGGCTCGCCCGACGACCTCAAGCTGCGCTCGTCGATGACGCTGTTCGCGCAGGCCACCGACGACAACGAGGACTTCCTCGCGCTGCTCGACAAGTACTACGGCGGCCAGCAGGACCAGCAGACGCTGGCGCGCCTAGGCCGGGCTTAGGATCCGCCAGCCATGCGGCTCGACAACCACCGCGTCGAGCACCTCCGGTGGTGGCGCCGAGGATCCCGCGACGACCTGTGCGCGCGCCATGCCCGCCTCCGACAGCGCGACGCGCATCGGCTCGTCGCCGATGTTGAGCGCCACCAGCAGCGCGTTCTCGCCGTTGCGCGTCTCGTAGACGTAGTGCCGGTTTTCCAGCCGCAACGCGGTCGTCGATGCCGCGTGCAGCCACGGGTGACGACGGCGCAACCCGACCAGGAACTGATGCAACGCCCACATCTGGGCGCCGAATGCATCCAATTTTATTGGGGGAGCGCCGAACTCGGGGCGCACCGCGTCGTCGCCGCCGTACCGCTCCTCCTTGACGCCGCGGAATCCGAGCTCGTCGCCGGCGTACACGCTGGGCACCCCGCCGACGGTCAGCAGGATCACCAGCGCGTGGGCCACGTGCTCGGGTCGGTCGAGCCGGCTGGCGATGCGGGTGACGTCGTGATTGCCGATGAACGTCAGTGGGGCGAAGGTTTCCAGGAACGCGTCGTGCCGCTGCAGCGCCCAGTCCAGCTCGAAGAAGTTGCCGTCGTTGAGGCTGCTCCAGATCGCCTTCCACAGCTCGTACTGGGTCGCGGAGTCGAACGTCGCCGCCTCGACCACCGCGGCGTAGTCGCCGTGGATGAGCTCGCCGACGAACCACGCGTCCGGATATCGCTCGCGCACCCGCGGCAGCGTCGACGCCCAGAATTGTTGCGGCACGATGTAGGCCGCGTCGAGGCGCCAGCCGTCCGCGCCGCGTTCCAGCCAGTGCGCCATCACGTCGACGGTGTAGTCGATGACCTCGGGGCTGTCGTGGTTGAGCGTGATGAGCTCGGAGTGGCCCTCGAACGTCCCTCCGCTGAACCAGCCGGGCGCCGCTTCCCGATAGCGCGGGAAGTCCACGCCGACGTGGTTGAACACGCCGTCGAGCAGGACGCGCAGCCCGCGGCGGTGGGCCTCCGCGACAACGTGATCGAAGTCGTCGTCGTCACCCAGTCGGGGATCGATCCGGTAGTGATCGGTGGTGTCGTAACCGTGTGTGCGCGAGGCGAAGATCGGCCCGAGCGCGATCCCCGACGCCCCCAACGCGATGGCATGGTCGAACCAGTCGACGAGCCGCCGCAGCCGATGTTGGTCCGGCTGCGGCGGCTCCGACTCCGATGCCTGAGGAAACGCGCCGACGAATCCCAGTGGATAGACCTGCCACCAGATGGCGTGCTCTACCCAGGCTGGCTTCGTCACTGGTCAGCCGACGGCGGCCAGCGTCTGGGAGGCGACGATCGCTTGGGCCACACCGGCGACGATCGCCGCGGCCTTCAGCGCCTCGAGGATGGCCTCGCGGTCCACGCCCGCCTCGCGCAGCGTGTGCTCGTGCGCGACCACGCAGTGCGAACACCCGTTGATCGACGACACCGCGAACGACCAGAGCTCGAAATTCGCCTTGTCCACACCCGGATTGGCGATGATGTTCATCCGCAGCCCGGGCCGAAGGTCGTCGTACTGGCCGTCCAGGAAGCCGCGGCCCCGGTAGAACACGTTGTTCATGCCCATGATCGACGCGGCGCCCAACGCGGCCTGGTAGGCCTCGGCCGACAGGTAGTCGCCCGCCTCGGCGCCAATCTCGGCCAACACCTGGGTGTTTCGGGTGGCCGCGGCGCTGGCCAGCAGCGTGCCCCAGAGCTGTTCCTCGGTCAGCACCGTGCTGCGCGTGATCGAACCCAGGTTGAGCTTGAGGTCCTTGGCGTACTCGGGCAGCGCGGCCTTGAGGTTCTCGACGCTCATCTCGCCCCCTTTATGCCGATGCCTTGAGCAGTTCGCCCGCGTCGATGGTCGGGTCGCCCTTGCGCCAGTTGCAGGCGCACAGCTCGTCGGACTGCAACGCGTCCAGGACTCGCAGCACCTCGTCGACATTACGCCCCACGGATCCGGCGGTCGCCGAGACGAATTGGATTTCGTTATTCGGATCGACGATGAATGTGACCCGGTCGGCGACGCCGTCGGCGTTGAGCACGCCGGTGGCCAGCGAAAGCTCCCGCTTGATGTCCGAGAGCATCGGGAAGGGCAGCTTCTTGAGGTCTTCGTGCTGCGCGCGCCACTGGAAGTGCACGAACTCACTGTCGATCGAGACACCGAGCACCTGGGCTTCGCGATCCTCGAACTCGTCGTTGAGCTTGCCGAACGCGGCGATCTCCGTCGGGCACACGAAGGTGAAGTCCTTGGGCCAGAAGAAGATAATGCGCCACTTGCCGTCGTGGTCCTCGTTGGTGATGGTGGTGAAGTAGTCGCCGGGCTGCTTGGCGTCGACCTTCGACAGGTCACCACCGATCAGCGCGGTGAGCTGGTAGGCGGGGAATTGGTCGCCGATGGTCAGCAGGGACATATCGCTCCTTAACTGGAATTATTCAAGATTAGCCGTCTGCCACCATCTTGCCGCCCCGCCGGTTTGAAGTAAAGGTGATATATCACACTATACTTATGGGTATGCCCGATAAGACCTATCAGCCGACCGTCGCCGGCCTTCGCGCGTTCGTCGCGGTGGCCGAGAAGCAGCATTTCAGCAGCGCCGCAACGAGTCTCGGCGTAAGCCAGTCGACGCTGTCGCAGGCGCTGGCGGCGTTGGAGGCGGGGCTGGGCACCCAACTGATCGAAAGATCCACCCGGCGTGTCTTCTTGACGGCGGAGGGAACCCAACTCCTGCCCAGGGCCCAGGCCGTGGTCGAGGCCGTCGATGCGTTCAGCGCCGCCGCCGCGGGCGCCGCCGACCCGCTGCAGGCCGGCCTGCGGCTGGGGCTGATTCCCACCGTGGCGCCCTACGTGCTGCCGACGGTGCTGGCCGGGCTGGCCGAGCAGTTGCCGTCGCTGATGTTGCGCGTCATTGAGGACCAGACCGAGCGGCTGCTGCGGCTGCTGCGCGAGGGGGCGTTGGACGCGGCGCTGATCGCATTGCCGGCCTCCGACGTGCCGGGCGCCGGGATGACCGCCGTCGGAATCTACGACGAGGACTTCGTGCTCGCGCTGCCGCCCGGTCACCCTCTCTCGGGCAAGCGGCGGGTGCCCGCCACCGCGCTGGCCGAGCTGCCGCTGCTGTTGCTGGATGAGGGCCACTGCCTGCGCGACCAGGCGCTGGACGTCTGCCAGAAGGCGGGCGTGCGAGCGGAGCTGGCCAACACCCGCGCCGCGTCGCTGGCCACCGCGGTGCAGTGCGTGACCGGCGGGTTGGGGGTGACGCTCATCCCGCAGACCGCGGTGCCGGTCGAGGCCGCCCGGAGCCGGCTCGGGCTCGCGCAGTTCGCCGCGCCGCGCCCTGGGCGGCGGATCGGGCTGGTGTTTCGGTCCTCGAGCGGCCGCGACGAGTCCTACCGGCGACTGGCGGCGATGATCGGCAAATTGATCGGCCAGGAACACCAGGTACGCCCGGTCAAATAGCCGGTCGCCGGCGGTAAGTTCGGCGCATGGAAAAAGTGATCGCGGTGCTGATGCGCCCGGAGCCGGATGACGACTGGTGTGCCCGGCAGCGGGGCCACGTCGCCGACGCGCTGTTGGAACTGGGGCTGTTCGGGCTGCAGGTGAACGTCCGTGACGGCGCGGTGCGTCACTCGCTGATGACGCTGACGACGATGGACCCGCCGACGGCCGCGGTGGTGAGCATGTGGACCCAGCAGTGCTATGGCGACCAGATGCAGGCGGCGCTGAAGTTCCTCGCCCAGGAATGCGAGCAGCTCGCCGCCTACCTGGTGACGGAGTCGGTTCCGCTCGCCGCGCCGCCAACCGAACCCGGTTGCCGGACAACGGGTCTGGCCAACATCGCGTTGCTGCGCCGCCCGGTGCAGCTAAACCAGGCGACCTGGCTGGCCCGCTGGCAGGGCGACCACACCTCGGTCGCCATCGAGACGCAGTCGACGTTCGGCTACACCCAGAACTGGGTGGTGCGTGCCCTCACCCCGGACGCGCCGGGAATCGCGGGCATCGTCGAGGAGTTGTTCCCCGAGGAGGCGATCACCGACCTGAAGGCGTTCTTCGGTGCCGCCAACGACGACGACCTGCAACACCGGCTTGGCCGGATGGTCGCCAGCACAACTGCATTCGGCGCCAACGAGAACATCGACACGGTGCCGACCAGCCGCTACGTGTTCAGAACACCATTCCGGGATTGAGGATCGCCATGACAACACTCGACGAGGCGGTGTCGCTGGCCAAGGGCGAAAGCGGTCTGGCCGTGGTTTCGACGGTTCGCGCCGACGGCACCGTGCAGGCTTCGCTGGTCAACGTCGGGCTGTTGCCGCACCCGGCCACCGGTGAGCCGTCGCTGGCTTTCACCACCTACGGCAAGGTCAAGCTCGCCAACCTGCGGGCCCGCCCGCCACTGGCCGTCACGTTCAAGAACGGCTGGCAGTGGGCCACCGTCGAGGGGAGCGCGGAGCTGGCCGGCCCGGACGACGCGCCGCCCTGGCTCAAAGACGCCGACCAGCTGCGGCTGTTGCTGCGCGAGGTCTTCACCGCCGCCGGCGGCACCCACGACGACTGGGACGAGTACGACCGCGTCATGGCCAAGGAGCGTCGCGCGGTGGTGTTGATCGCGCCGACCCGCGTGTACAGCAACGGGTAAGTGGTGTGGTTCTCCTGACGGTCAGGTGCTGTTCGAAATTCGATATCGCATGCGCTATCACTTTTGCGGTTTGGGTGTGAGAGCCGGGAGGGTGCCGGAGTGACGGGTGTGGCCAGTCGGCCGCCGTCGGAAAGCTAGGCTGCAGCCGTGACGCTGCAGATCGATGACAAGAACCGGGTGCGCACCCTCACGCTGAACCGGCCCGAGGCGCTCAACGCGTTCAACGAAGCGCTCTATGACGCGACGGCGGACGCGTTGCTGGCCGCCGCCGAGGATCCCGAGGTCGCCGTCGTGCTGCTGACCGGCGCGGGCCGCGGGTTCAGCGCGGGCACCGACCTCGCCGAGATGCAGGCGCGCATCACCGACCCCGGCTTTACGCCCGGAAAACACGGCTTCCCTGGGCTGATCGACGCGCTCGCCGCGTTTCCTAAGCCGCTGATCTGTGCCGTCAACGGCGTCGGCGTGGGGATCGGCGCAACCATCCTGGGGTACGCGGACCTCGCGTTCATGTCGTCGACGGCGCGGCTCAAGTGCCCCTTCACCAGCCTGGGTGTGGCCCCCGAGGCGGCCTCGTCCTATCTGCTGCCGCAACTGGTGGGCCGGCAGAACGCCGCCTGGCTGCTGATGTCTTCTGAGTGGGTCGACGCCGCCGAGGCGCTGCGGATGGGGCTGGTCTGGCGGGTCTGCGAGCCGGAGGAGCTGCTACCCGAAGCCCATCGGCACGCGGAAGTTCTTGCGGCCCGGCCCATTTCGAGCCTGATGGCCGTCAAGCACACGATGATGGAGCCGATCCGCCCCGAGATCGCCGCGGCGAGCGCGCGCGAAAACGCTCACTTCGCCGAGCTGATGGGCGCCCAGGCCAACGCCGCGGCGCTGGCGGACTTCAACAATCGGTAACCGGCTACTGAGCGGGTTCGAATTGGCGCGACGCGGCGATGATCGCCCGCAGCGTGCGCCGGCACCGTCCGCAGTCGCCCCCGGCGCCGCACGCCTCGGCGACCTCCTTGGACGTCGACGCGCCCCGCGCGACGACGTCGGAGACGGTCTGGTTGGTGGCTCCCACGCACAGGCACACGTACATCAGCGCACCCCTCGGGCGCGGGCGTAAGCCGAGCGAACAAGCCGCATGTTAGTGAAGTCTACCCTAAGTAGGTTAGCGACGCCTAACCCCGTTTCGGTGACTCACGCGACACACTGAGCACAGCCATACCTTCCTGGAAGATTCCAATCCGGCATGGCAAAGTGCTGCTTGCGCCCGGTGTTTCAGCCCAGCCCGCCGCCGCGGCCAGACGTGACAGCCCTCCGACGCTAGGAGTGACCATGCAAGGTGATCCGGACGTTCTGCGCCTGCTCAACGAGCAGCTGACCAGCGAACTCACCGCGATCAACCAGTACTTCCTGCACTCCAAGATGCAGGACAACTGGGGCTTCACCGAGCTGGCCGAGAAGACCCGCGAAGAGTCGTTCGACGAGATGCGGCACGCGGAGGAGATCACCGACCGCATCCTGCTGCTCGACGGCTTGCCGAACTACCAGCGCCTCTTCTCGCTGCGCGTCGGGCAGACGCTGCGCGAGCAGTTCGAGGCCGACCTGGCCATCGAATACGAGGTGATGGAGCGGCTCAAGCCCGGAATCATCATGTGCCGGGAAAAGCAGGACAGCACCAGCGCCATCCTGCTGGAGAAGATCGTGGCCGACGAGGAAAAGCACATCGACTACCTGGAAACGCAGCTGGAGTTGATGGAAAAGCTCGGCGAGGAGCTGTACTCGGCGCAGTGCGTGTCACGCCCACCGAGCTGAGCCCGTCGAGGCAGCGCTTGGTTGCCATCGGTTAACCCTGGGCACTCATAGGCATCGAACGCCCAGGGAAGGCAGGCATGACGAGCACGACACCGGCGGCGGTTCCGGCCCGCCAGGCTGACCAGTCCACGCCCGGGGAAGTCGCGGTCAATCCGCAGCGGCGGAATTTCATCTTCGTCGCGGTCCTGCTCGGCATGCTCATGGCGGCACTGGACCAGACCATCGTCGCGACCGCGCTGCCGACCATCGTCGCCAACCTCGGCGGGGCAGGCCATCAATCGTGGGTCGTCACCAGCTACCTGCTGGCCTCGACCATCATGACCGCGCTCGTCGGCAAGTTCGGAGACCTGTTCGGCCGCAAGCGGGTGTTCCAGGCGGCCGTGGTGTTCTTCGTCGTCGGGTCGGTGCTCTGCGGGCTCTCGACCTCGATGGGCATGCTGGTCGCGGCGCGCGCGCTGCAGGGCATCGGTGGCGGCGGGCTCATGGTGACCGCGATGGCGTTGATCGGCGAGGTGATCCCGCTGCGGGATCGCGGCCGCTACCAGGGCGCGATGGGTGCGGTGTTCGGCGTGACCACGGTGATCGGCCCCTTGCTCGGCGGGTACTTCACCGATCACCTCAGCTGGCGCTGGGCCTTTTGGATCAACGTGCCGATCTCGATCGTGGTCTTCTTCGTGGCGGCCGCCGCCATACCGGCGCTGTCCGACCGCAGCAAGCCCGTCATCGACTACGTCGGGATCCTGTTCGTCGGGCTGGGCGCGTCGGGGCTGACGCTGGCCACCAGCTGGGGCGGCACCACATATCCGTGGGGCTCGGCGACGATCATCGGGCTGTTCGCCGGCTCCGCCGTGGCCCTCGCGATCTTCGTCTGGGTGGAAAGCCGCGTCCCCGCGCCCATCCTGCCGACGCGGCTGTTCGCCAGCCCGGTGTTCACGGTGTGCTGCGTGCTGTCCTTCGTGGTCGGGTTCGCGATGCTGGGCGCCCTGACGTTCCTGCCCACCTACATGCAGTTCGTCGACGGTGTCTCCGCCACCACGTCGGGCCTACGCACGCTGCCGATGGTGGTGGGAATGCTGACCACCTCGATGGGCAGCGGCGTCCTGGTCGGGCGCACGGGCAAGTACAAGGTCTTTCCCGTCGCCGGCACCGCGGTGATGGCGTTCGCGTTCTTCCTGATGTCCCGCATGGAGCCGTCGACGTCGGCGTGGCTGCAGTCGCTGTTCCTGGTCATCCTCGGCGCGGGGATCGGGATGTGCATGCAGACGTTGGTTCTCATCGTGCAGAACACCTCGAGCTTCGACGACCTCGGGGTCGCCACCTCCGGCGTGACCTTCTTCCGGACGATCGGAAGTTCCTTCGGCGCAGCGATATTCGGTTCGCTGTTCACCAACTTCCTGCACGGCCGGATCGGTCCGGCCCTGGCCGCCGCGCGCGCCCCGGCCGCCGCGGCCGCTTCACCCGAGGCCCTGCACCGGCTGCCCCACGACATGGCCGCGCCGATCGTGCGGGCCTACGCCGACTCACTCACCCAGGTGTTCCTGTGGGCGGTCCCGGTCGCGCTGGTGGGCTTCGTCGTGGCGCTGTTTCTGCGCCAGGTGCCGTTGCGCGGCATCGGCAACAAGCGGGGCGACATCGGCGAGGCGTTCGCCATGCCGAGCAGCCAGACGCCCGACGACATGCTGGAGGCCGCGATCGGCCGCCTGCTGCGGGGTGTTCCGGGCATGCGACTGCGCAGCATCGCGATGCGACCCGATTGCCGGCTCGACGTCGCCGGGTTGTGGGGCGTCCTGCGCATCAACCGCTACGGGCAGATGTACGGGGTCGCGCGGCTCACCGACATGGCCGACTACCTGCGGATCCCGTTCGAGGTGCTGGAGCCCACCTTCTCCCGCCTGGTCGCCACCGGTTACGCGCGGGGCGAGGGCGACGAACTGTGGCTGACCCCGGCCGGGGCGCAGCAGGTCGAATACGTGCACTCGCTGCTGGTGGCCTGGCTGGTCGACAAGCTGGAACGCTCGCCCGGGTTCGAGGGCCGGCCCGACCGGCGACAGGTGCAGGCCGCGCTCGGACGCGTCGCGCATCGAGTTCTGGCCCAACGCGATTGGGACAACGAGACGCCGACGGTGGCCATAAACGCGCTAGGCCAACGGGCTGGGCGTACCATCACGCCATGAGCCGAATCGGAACGTTCGCCGACGACGACATCTATGGCTGGGCCGCGAAGTCTCCGGACCTCGGCGGCGCGATCGCCAACTTCAGCCAGGCGGTCTACACGAAGAACCGGCTGCCCATGCGCACCCGCGAGCTGGCCCGGGCCGTCATCGCGCACGACAACGAATGCACCGTGTGCATGAACACCCGCGACGCGGACGGCCCCGCCGCCGGCGTGGACGAGGAGCTCTACGAGCACGCGCTCGAGTGGCGCACCTGGCCGGGGTACAGCGAGCAGGAGCGCCTGGCCGCGGAGTTCGCGCACCGATTCGGCACCGAGCACACCAAGTTGCGCGACGACGAGGACTTCTGGGCCCGCGCCAACGAGCACTTCACCGAGGAGCTGCTCGCCGACCTCGCCATGTCCTGCGCCCTGTGGGTCGGCATGGGCCGGATGCTTCGCACCCTCGACATCGGCCAGGCCTGCAAGCTGACCCTGCCCAGCCGCACGTAGCCGCAGGCGGGCACAAACCGGCACACAACCGGCGTTGCGATACCTATGAAGGTTCGCTTCGGCGTGGGGCTGGGCCTGGACACCGCCCCAGACCGGCTCGCAGGCATCGTCGACCACCTGGAAAGCAGCGGGGTCGACTCGCTGTGGTTCTCCGAGCTGGTCTACTCCCCGGCGGTCGATCCGGTGGTCGGCATGGCCTACGCGCTGGCCCGCACGACCCGGTTGAAGGTGGGCATGTCGGTGGCCGTGCTGCCGGGGCGGCACCCGGTGTTGGTGGCCAAGCAGCTGGCGTCGCTGGCGGCCGTCGCCCCCAAGCGCGTCCTGCCCGTCTTCGGGCTGCGTTCGGCGATTCCGGCCGAGCGGGAGGTGTTCGTGGTCCCCGACGGCGAACGCGCAGCCGTGTTCGACGAGGCGCTCAGGGTGCTGCGCGCGGCGCTGGTCGACGACGCCGCCACCTATAACGGCCGGTATTTCACCGTGAGCGGGGCCGCGGTCGCCCCGCGGCCGGTGCCACCGCTGGACATCTGGCTGGGCGGCTCGGCGCCGGCGGCGTTTCGGCGCATCGGCGCGCTGGCCGACGGGTGGCTGGGCAGCTTTCTCACCCCGGCCGAGGCGCGCGCGGGACGCGAGGCGATCGAACGGGCCGCCGCGGAAGCCGGCCGGCGCATCGAGCCCGATCACTACGGCATCTCGCTGGCCGTCGCGGACGGCGAGTTGTCGCCGGAGCTGGTGGCGGCGGCCCGGCGGCGCCGCCCCGAACTCGATCCCGGCGAGCTGATCGCCGCCGACTGGGACCAACTGCACCGCCAACTCGATGCCTACCTTGACGCCGGGCTGACCAAATTCGTCATCCGGCCGGCGGGCAAGGCGCCGCTGGACGACTTCCTCGATCGCTTCGCCACCGAGTTGATCCCGCGCCAGAACTGACCGAGTTGCCACAATGGCTGCCATGACAGCCACCCCGCTAGCCGCCGCCGCGATCGCACAGCTGGAGGGGGAAGGCGTCGACACGGTCATCGGCAGCGTCGTGAACCCCGCCGGCCTCACGCACGCCAAGACCGTCCCGATCCGGCGCACCAACACCTTCGCCGATCCCGGCCTCGGCGCCAGCCCCTCCTGGCACGGCTTCGCGATCGACCAGAGCGGCATCGCGTTCACCGACGACGTCGGGGTCGTCGGCGACCAGCGGCTGCGCATCGACCTGTCGGCCATGCGGATCGTCGGCGACGGGCTGGCCTGGGCGCCCGCCTCGTTCTTCGAGCAGGACGGCACACCCGTAGCTGCGTGCGCCCGGGGGACGCTGGGCCGGATCGAGGCTGCGCTCGAGGAAGCCGGCCTGCAGGCGATCGTGGGGCACGAGATCGAGTTCCTCCTGGTCGAGCCCGACGGCGGCCGGCTGCCCGCCGCGCTGTGGGCGCAATACGGCCTGGCCGGCGTGCTCGAACACGAGGCGTTCATTCGCGACGTCAACGCGGCGGCGACGACGGCCGGTGTCGCCATCGAGCAGTTCCATCCCGAGTACGGCGCCAACCAGTTCGAGATCTCCTTGTCGCCGCTGGCGCCGGTGGCCGCCGCCGACCAACTCGCGGTGACCCGGCTCATCATCGGCCGGGCCGCCCGCCGTCAGGGGCTGCGCGTCAGCATGTCACCGGCGCCGTTCGCCGGAAGCGTCGGATCCGGTGCACACCAACACTTTTCATTGACCGGCCCGGACGGTCCGCTGTTTTCCGACGGGCCCGGACGAGCGGGCATGACGGCGGCGGGGGAGAGCGCCATCGCCGGGGTGATCGGTGGCCTGCCCGAAGCCCAGGGCATTCTCTGCGGATCCATCGTTTCCGGCCTGCGGATGCGGCCCGGGAACTGGGCCGGCGCCTACGCGTGCTGGGGAACAGAGAACCGGGAGGCGGCGGTGCGATTCATCAAGGGTGGGCCCGCGAGCCCGCGCGGCGCCAACCTCGAGGTCAAGATCGTCGATCCGTCGGCCAACCCCTACCTGGCGACGGCGGCGATCCTCGGCCTGGCGCTCGACGGGATCAAGCGCCAGGCGCCGCTGCCGCCGGAGATCACCGTGGACCCGGCCAAGCTGTCCGAGTCGGAACGCGCCGACGCCGGCATCGTGCTCCTGCCGGAAGCACAGCCGGAAGCCATTGCCGCGCTTGACGGTTCGGCCTTGCTGCGGGACATCCTGGGCGACGCCGCGGTCGACATGGTGGTCGCGGTCCGCAGCCTCGAACATGAGCGCTACGGCGACCTCGACGCCGAGCAGCTGGCGGACAAGTTCCGGATGGCCTGGAGCCTGTGAACGCCCTCGCGGAGCACATCGATCAGGTGGCGCTGATCGACCAGCACGTCCACGGGTCCTGGTTGGCGGCGGGGGATCGGGGACGGTTCGAGAACGCCCTCAACGAGGCCAACACCGAACCGCTCGTCGACTCCGGCTTCGACTCCCAGCTCGGCTTCGCCGTGCGTGCCCACTGCGCCCCCATCCTCGGGCTGCCCAAACACGTTGACCCGCAAGCCTACTGGGAACGACGTCGGCAGCACACCGAAGCCGAGCTGGCGGGGCTGTTCCTGCCGGCCGCCAACGTGAGCGACTGGCTCGTCGACACCGGAATCGGCGCCGTGGACACGGCCGGCACCGCCGAGATGGCCGAGTGGTCGGGCAACCGCGCGCACGAGGTCGTCCGGCTCGAGCAGGTCGCCGAGCAGGCCGTGCAGGCGCCGGGCGACTACGCCTCGGCCTTCGAGGAGATCCTGCACCGGCGCGCGGCCACCGCCGTCGGCACCAAGTCCATCCTGGCCTACCGCGGCGGGTTCGACGGCGACCTGAGCGAACCGTCCGAGGCCCAGGTCGCCGAGGCGGCGGGCCGCTGGCGCGACAGCGGCGGCACCCGGCTGACCGATCGGGTGCTGCTGCGGTTCGGCCTGCACCAGGCGTTGCGGCTCGGCAAGCCCCTGCAGTTCCACGTCGGCTTCGGCGACCGGGACTGCGACCTGCACAAGGCCAACCCGCTATTGCTGCTCGATTTCCTGCGGCGATCCTCAGCCACGCCGATCGTGCTGCTGCACTGCTATCCCTACGAGCGCGAGGCCGGCTACCTGGCGCAGGCCTTCAACAACGTCTACGTCGACGGCGGCCTGAGCGTGAACTACCTGGGTGCGCGGTCGCCGTCGTTTCTCGCCCGGCTGCTGGAGATGGCGCCGTTCCGGCGCATCCTGTACTCCTCGGACGGCTACGGCCCCGCGGAACTGCACTTCCTCGGTGCGGCTTTGTGGCGCAGGGGCATTCATCGCGTGCTGAGCGGATTCGTCGCCGACGGAGACTGGAGCCAGCACGACGCGATACGGGTCGTCGACCTCATCGCCCGCGATAACGCCGCCCGCATCTACCGCGTTTGACGCCCGGCGACACCGGGGTACCCCGCCGTAATGGCCACCATGGGGGACGTCTTGGGGTGGGCCCGCAACCAGGTGGTGTCGCGGGTTCCAAAAGCCGACCTCGATCAGCGCGACCCCGACTACATCCGCGACCAGCTTCCGGGGACCTGGCTGCTGGCGTCGCTGTACTTTCGGGCCGACGTGCGGGGCCTGGACCGCATCCCGGCCGACGGCCCTGTGCTGCTGGTCGGCAACCACAGCGGCGGCAACGTGCCCCCGGACACCTTCGTGTTCACGCTCGCGTTCTGCTCGTACTTCGGCGTCGAGCGGCCCTTCTATCAGTTGGCGCACAACCTCGTCGTCTCCGCGCCGCCGCTGGGCTGGTTACGCAAGTTCGGCACCGTCGCCGCCAATCCCGAAAACGCCCGCCTGGCACTGGATTCCGGCGCGGCGCTGCTGGTCTATCCCGGCGGGGACTACGAGGTGTTCCGCCCGTCATGGGAGCGCCACAAGGTCGACTTCGGCGGGCGCAAGGGCTACGTGCGGCTGGCCCGGGAGGCCGGTGTGCCGATCGTGCCCGTCGCCAGCGTCGGCGGCCAGGAGAGCGCGCTGTTCCTCAACCGCGGGCAGTGGCTGGCCAAGCTGCTGATGGCGGACAAGTTGCTGCGGCTCAAGAGCATCCCGATATCGCTGGCCCTGCCGTGGGGCCTCAACATCAGCGACCTCGCGGGCCACATTCCGCTGCCGACGAAGATCGTCATCGAGGTGCAGCACCCGATCGACGTCGACGGTGACGACGAAGCCGTGCACGACAAGGTGATGGCCAGCCTGCAGGGCGGCGTCGATCGCCTGGCCGCCGAGCGTCGATTCCCGGTGATCGGCTGATGCGCGTCGAACGCCGGTGTGTGATCAACACCGACCGCGACGCGGTCTGGAAGATCGTCAGCGATCCCGACTGCTACCCGTCGTTCATGGCCAGCCTGGAGCGGTGGGAGTCGTCGAACGACATCGAACGCGGCGTCGGTGCACGCTACACCGTGCACTGGAAAATCGGCTCGGTGCCGGTCGGCGGCCTGATCGAGATCGTCGAGTTCGACGACCGCCGCGACGTCGCGTGGGTGGGGATCACCGGAGTCAACCTGCGGGGGCGCATCCGGCTGCGCGACGCCGCCGACGGCAAGACCAAGGTGACGTTCCGGCTGTCCTATCAGGCGCCCGGCGGTCTGCTCGGCTACATCGCCGACCGGATCGCCGTACGTCAGGTCGGCCGCAACCTGTCCGAAACCCTGAAGTGCCTCAAGCGCCTGGCCGAGACCTAGCCGCCCGGCCCCCTTACCCGCGAACGTGCGCAGAATGTCAGCGTTACCGGCGTGTCGACGGGCAGACACGCACGCTCGCCGGCACTGAGCCGGGGCCCTGGCCCTAAAGCGGAACGAACCGTCGCAGCTTCCCGCTGCCCTGATGGCGCTGCAGGGTGTCGGCGGCCCGGACCCTGACAGCTGGGTTGATCAACCCGTACCGTCGCAGCGCGGCAACCAGCGCTGAACTCAGGGCCTCTCGGTCCGGGTCCCCGACGACCACGATGTCGGCCCCGGCCGCGGTCTGGGTGACCTGGTATTCGGATATCCGCGGATCGGTGCCCAGCACATGACGAAACGCGACCGCCGGGATCGTCGTTGCGCCGTAACGGAAGTCGTCGTCGCGGCGTCCGCCGATGTCGGCAACCCGAGTGAACGCGCTGCCGCAGGCGCACTCACCCGCCAGTGGCGTGACCTCGTCGCCGAGGTCATAGCGGATGAAGGGGAACGTTCGGTTGGCGAGTCCGGTGGCGAGCGTGCGTGCGGCCGGCTGGTCGGGCCCCACCGGCCTGCCGTCGTCGTCGACGCGCTCCAGGACGACCTCGTCCTCGCAGACGTGCAGGCCTTGGCCGCGGGCGCAGCCCACCGCTTGCACCCCGATTTCCGTTGAGCCCCAGAGGCTGTGGATCGGCGCGCCCCACGCCTCGCGGATCGCCTGCCGGTCCTCGTCGAGCAACGGCTCGGAGTTGGTGCTGACCCGCACCGGCTCGATGCCAAGCTCGCCGGTGATCGCGGCGCGGGCGAGCCGCCCGATCACGGACGGGTAGCCCACCAGGTGCGTGGGGCGCGCGGCCGCCACCGCGGCAAGCACCTCCTCGAACGGGCCGCCGGCGGCGATCACGACGGTCTCCATGCCCGGCACGGTCGGCACGTCGAACAGCGGCGTGCTGGCATGCGGCGGAACGCCGGCCTCCAGCACCGCCAGCCGCGTGCTGCGCGAAATCGTCTCGCCACGTTGCTCTTCGCGGGCCTGGGTGCGCCACGCCAGACAGGCCGCCGAGACGAAGAACTGCCAACCCCACACGTACACGCCGCGCACGCCGCTGGACCCGCCCGAGCTGAAGACCTGCTCGTTGCCCGGGGTGTACGAAAACCATTGCTGCTCAGCGAGAATGCGTTCGGCGCGGTCGCGGTCGAGGCCGGGTGCCGTGACGATGCTGTCCCATTGTTCCTGCGCATCCCGCTTGGTCATCACCGGAAGCGACGCCAGATCGGCGACCGAGGCACGCGACGGGTCGATCCCGCGCAGCCGCCGCGCGTGAAACGGCGAGCGTTCGCGGGCGAACGCGAGCAGGGATCGCAGCCGCAATTCCTGGTAGCGCTCGATGCGCTGACGGGACCAGCCCAGCCGCGCGATGTGGTCTTCCAGGGCGGCGCGCACCGCATTCAGATGTGCCGCCCGCATCCGTTCGTAGTCCGCCCGTGACACGCCGCCCTCCGAATCGTCGTCTCGATTTCTATCCTTCCGGGCCGAATAGCGCCATGCTTACGCCGGGGCCAGTTAGCGAGGAGGTAGTACTCGTGAATTTCGGGGCATTGCCGCCGGAGGTCAACTCCGCGCGGATGTATATGGGAGCGGGTTCAGGCCCGTTGATGGTGGCCGCGTCGGCGTGGGACGGGCTGACGGCGGCGTTGAGTTCGGCGGCCAGCTCGTATCAGGCGACGATCCTGGAGGTCACCGGTGGGCAATGGTTGGGCGCGTCGTCGGTATCGATGGCCGCGGCGGCCTTCCCCTACGTGCAGTGGATGAATACCACCGCCGCCCAAGCCGAGCTGACCGCCAATCAGGCCAGGTCGGCGGCTGCGGCCTACGAGGCGGCGTTCGCCGCCACGGTGCCGCCCGCGGTGATCGCGGCGAACCGGGCGTCGCTGACGGCGTTGGTGGCCACCAACATTTTCGGCCAAAACACCGCGGCGATCGCGGCGGCCGAAGCCGATTACGGCGAGATGTGGGCCCAGGACGCCGCCGCGATGTACGGCTACGCCGGGGCATCCGCGGCGGCAACCACCTTGACACCGTTCAGTCCTCCGGCGCAGAACACCAACCCTGCCGGGGTCGGCGCCCAGGCGGTCGGCGCCGCGCTGTCGTCGGCGCGGTCGACGGTGTCGCAGACAATGTCCGCAGTGCCCAAAGCGCTGGGTAGCCTTGCCCCGGCGTCATCACCGTTCGATCCGGTGCAGTGGCTGATCGACGTGTTGACGAGCCCATTGGGCGTCGCTCTCAACACCTTCAGCGGCGCTTTGTCCCTGCCCGTCGACACCGTCGGCAGTGACGGCTCGTTCCTGGCCGTCGACGCGATCTACTTTGTCGTCCCGCTGATCACGGCGGCGTTTCCGGGGCTGGCGCCGCTGGCGCCCGCGGCACCCGCGGGCGCGGCGGCGGGCGTGACGGGGACGGCTGCGGGCGCGGCGCCAACGCTGGCGGCCTCGGTGAACGGCGCCGACGCGTCGGCGGGGCTGGGCCGGGGGGCGTCGGTCGGTGACCTCTCGGTGCCGCAGTCCTGGGGCAGCGCTGCGCCCGAAATCCGCCTTGCTGCAAGTGGATTGCCTATCGCCGGCCTGGACGCAATGCCCCGGGCGGAGACGGCCGGGCCGGGCGGCTGGTTCGGCGGCATGCCCCCGATCGGCAGCGTCGTCAACGCGCCCCGAAGCGGGGAAGGCACTTCCAGTCCCCGCTCCCGTCACAAGGTCATCCCGCAGCTAGCGACCGGCGGGAGTCTGCTTGCCGGCCCACCGGGTTCGCAGGCGGAGCCGACCCGACGCGGCGCAGACGTCGAATTAGGTGAACGCGAACGCCATGAGCTGAACGAGCTGCGCCAGGAGATGGCCGAGTTGGCGATGGAGCGGGATGCGGTGGCCCGCTTGATCAAGGAGGCGATCCGGCCATGAACGTTTTCGATTTCGGAGCGTTGCCGCCGGAGATCAATTCCGGACGGATGTATCTGGGCCCCGGTTCGGGACCGTTGATGGCGGCCGCGTCGGCCTGGGACGGGTTGGCGGCCGAGTTGAGTTCGGCGGCAGGTATGTATCGGACCGCGGTCCTGGAGCTCACCAGTGGGCAGTGGTTGGGTGCGGCGTCGGTGTCGATGGCCGCGGCGGCCTTCCCATACCTGCAGTGGATGAATACCACTGCCGTGCAAGCCGAGTCGACGGCCAACCAGGCCAGGTCGGCGGCGGCCGCGTACGAGGCCGCGTTCATCGCGACGGTCCCGCCGCCGGAGATCGCGGCCAACCGGGCGCTGCTGATGGCGTTGGTGGCCACCAACATTTTCGGCCAAAACAGCGCCGCCATCGCGGCGACCGAAGCCCAGTACGCCGAAATGTGGGCCCAGGACGCCGCCGCGATGTACGGCTACGCCGGCGCATCGGCGGCGGCGACGACGATGACGCCATTCAGCGCACCGGCGCAGAACACCAACCCGGGTGGAATCGCCAGTCAGGCCGCCGCGAGCGGTCAGGCAATGAGTGCGCCGGCCGCGTCGATCCAGTCGACGCTGTCACAGCTACTGAACGCGGTGCCCAACGCACTGCAAGGTCTCGCCTCAGGTGGACCGGCGCAGTGGTTGCTGGACCTGCTGAACAGCGCCCCAGTCCAGAATTTCGAGACCCTGATGTTGGCGACCGCCGGTTACCAGACCCTGTTCAGCGCGGGAACCTTCCTCGGGTCGGGAGTCTCGTTCATCGTTGCCCCATTCGAAAACCCGGCGATCCAATCCGCGTTGGTTCTCTCGGCGATCGCACCGGTGGCCGAAGTGCCCGACTCGGCCGGGAGGTTCACGAGCGCGGCGTCAAGCCTGGCGAGTTCGGTTGGTGGCGTTGACGTCTCGGCCGGTGCGGGCAGGGCGGCGTCCGTGGGCGGCCTCTCGGTGCCGCAGGCATGGGCTAACGCGGCCCCCGAAATCCGGCTGGCCGCTAAAGGATTGCCGATGGCGGCCGTCGACGCGGTGCCCGAGGCCGCGGCAGCCGCGCCCACCGGCTGGCTGGGCAGGGCCCCCGTGATCGGCCCGATTGGCAGCATCGTCAACGCGCCGCGGAACGGCGCGAGCGCCGCCAACGGCCGCGCGCAGGCCCAAGCGGCCGGGGAAAAGGACCCGACCGAGCGGGCGCGGGCGCACTGGCACGGTTTCGACCTGTTGACGCCGCAGGCGCAGTTGCCGTTGAGCGAGCGCGAGGAGCTCATCGCGCTACGGAAGGGCGTCGCCGAGCTCGCGAAGGAGCGGGATGTGCTCAAGCGCTCGGCAAGCCTGTTGATCAAGGAGGCGCTGCAGCGCTAGGCGGCCCCAGACAGCACCGCTACGATATCGCGCAACGGCTGTGGGGACGTTGCGATTTCGCCGACGTATGGATACGAAAGTTCCAAAATGAGGAACAGGTTGGCCGCCACCAGCAAGCCAATGGTCGCCACCATTACGTAGTGCGTGCGGGGCTCTGCCACCCCATAAGTGATCGCGCAACCAACGACCAACGCGCTGGTGAGCAGGATCACCGCCCACAGCGACGCCGGCGGTCCGGCGTCGGTCTGGGCCTGCATCACCCGCCCGGTGCGGGCCTGGCTCAGCTTGTCGAGGTTCGCGAAAGATGTACTAAGAAAAGCCCTTTGGGTATCGGTGCCCGGTTGGACTTGCTGGTAGGCGGCGTAGAGGTCGTGCATAGCGTTATCGGCCTCGGGATTGGTCCGGCCAGCGGCGGCCGTCGACCATTCGGTCAGGGCAGCGCGTTCATAATTCAGCAAGGCCACTCGAATTCGGTCGCTGTCCGCGCTGCCGAACACGGTCCGGTCCCGGGCGAGCTGAATCCCAGCCGTGCCTTCGGCCCGCACCTGCTCATCCTGACCGCTGATCTGAGTCCACAGCGCGGATGTGACAAAGCCGAGCAGGATCGCATAGACGAAACCGATCACGCCGAACGCAAATTGGGTGGCATCGTTGTGCGCGTCTTTGGTGAGTTGTGGGAAACGCTTCCGGAGAACTTTTTGGAGGAGCATCGCCCCACCCGCGATGAGGACGAGGAGCCCGAGCAGCAGGAGCCACGCTGGGATGTGGTCCACGATCCAACGGGTCACGACGCCATCGCCAATCAGCCGACCGCGCGCACACCGAAGTGGACGGTTGCGAACCCGCTGCTCAGTGAGACGTAGCGGGCGTCGACGAAGCCCGATTCCAGCATTGCCTTGGCCAGCCCCTCCCGCGACAGCCAGGTGCGGATCGAATCGGAGGTGTAGTGATGGGCGTCGCGGTGCCATGCGACGGCCCAGCCCAGCGCCGGCATCAGCACGAAGTAGAGCGCGTCGTGCAGGAGCGTGAGCACCTTCGAGTTCGGCTTGCTGAAATCGAGGACCATCAACCGGCCGCCCGGCCGCAGGACGCGCCGGAATTCGCGCAGCGCCCGGCCGCGGTCCGCGACGTTGCGCAGCCCGAAGCTGATCGTCACCACGTCGAACGACGCGTCCGGGAACGGCAGGTCCATGGCGTCTCCCTCCTGAAAGTCGACGCCGCCGAGGTGTCGGCCCCGCGCGACCGCAAGCATCGCCGCGCAGGAGTCGACACCGACGACCTTGCCGTCCGGCCCGACGGCCGCCTCTTCCAGGAACGCCAGGTCACCGGTCCCGGTCGCGACGTCGAGCACCCGTTCGCCGGGCCGCAGGGCACACAGCTCTACAGCTTGTCGCTTCCACAAGCGATGAAGCCCGAGGGTCCACAGATCGGTCATCACGTTGTAGCGCGAAGCCAGCGCCGAAAACAGCTCCGTCACGTAGCTGCTCTTGGCTTCGTCGGACTCGTTCCAGCGCCGGGTGATCATCGGATCTACGCACCCCTTCCGATCGAGGTCGGGTTGGTTCGCCCTCGGCGATCGGCGTTGCCGGCGCCACCATGCTTGTCTAACATGTGTTGAATAGGCTTGACTACTGGTAGGAGCCAGCCACGATCCGAAGGCATCCGCCATGCTGCACTTACTGCCCAAATTTCACCCGCAATCCGATTCTCCGGCGCCGGACGCTGAGACCCATCACCACTGGCCGGGCGCGGCGGTAATCGCGGCGATCGGGCACATTCACGTCGAGCTGCCCGAGCCCAGGACCTACCCGCTGCATGAGCGCCGTTTTCTCGAGGACGAGCTGATGTCCCGCCTGATGGAGCATCTTTAACCGCAGCCATGCCGACGGCGGCTGCGGGCGCGACCGGCGTCCGATGATGAATCATTACGCGCGGTAACAATTTTCGACGACGGGCCCCTTCAGCGGCTCCGGGTGTCCCCAACACCAACCGCAACGGCCGTCTAGGTCCTGACGCCGGGGTGAATGTTTGGTTGAAACGCCCACTGCCCGGGTGCGACGGCGATAAAGTGCCGTCCGCCGGGGGTTGGCGATATCGAGCAGGAGCACGACGATGTCCTATCTGGTGGCGGCCCCGGAGTTCCTCGCGTCGGCGGCAACGGATCTGTCCAACATCGGTTCGGCCCTGACCGCCGCCAACGCGGCGGCCGCCGCCCCCACTAGCGGGGTGCTGGCCGCGGCCGAGGATGAGGTGTCGGCGGCCATAGCAGCGCTGTTCTCCGCCCACGGCCAGGGCTTTCAGACAGTGAGCGCCCAGGCGGCGGCGTTCCACGCTCAGTTTGCGCAGGCACTAAACGGGGCCGGGATCACCTACGCCATGGCCGAGGCGACGAATGCCGCGCCGTTGCAGGCGCTGCAGCAAGGCCTGGTGGCTGCCGCCCCAACCTTCGACCTGGGGCTGGGTAACCGGGGCACCAACAATGTGGGCAACGGGAACACCGGCAACTCCAACCTCGGCACGGGGAACACCGGCGACAGGAACATCGGCGGCGGGAACGGCAACGCGCTGCACCCCAGCGTTGGCAACGTCGGCAGCGGGAACACCGGCAACCTCAACTTCGGCAGCGGAAACACCGGCAGCCTCAACGTCGGCTTCGGGAACACCAACTCCGATTTCACGACCCCGCCGGGTAGCCCGTTGAGCAACATAGGGTTTGGGAACACCGGCAACGCCAACTGGGGAATCGGAAACAACGGCGACTCCAACGTCGGCGCCGGGAACAACGGCTTCGGGAACACGGGCGCCGGCAACACCGGCAACGCCAACATCGGCCTCGGGCTCACCGGCGACAACGAGATCGGCGTGGGCAATACCTATTACAACTACGTGACCGGCCAGTTCCACCTCGGCGGGCTGAACTCGGGCAGCGGCAACATCGGCATCGGGAACTCGGGTACCGGCAACATCGGTTTCTTCAACTCCGGTAACGGCAACGTCGGCATCCTCAACGCGGCCATCAACGCTCCCGGCGCCCATGGCAACTTCGGCATCGGGAACTCTGGCGTGGGGAACGTCGGGTTCGGGAACTCCGGCACGGCCAACTTCGGATTCGCCAACTCGGGCGCGCTGAACACCGGGTTCTTCAACTCGGGGGAGTTGGACACCGGCTTCGGGAACGCGGGCGGCACCCTGGACACCGGCGGCAACACGGGTTTCTGGAACTCGGGCAGCACCAACACGGGATGGGGAAATTCGGGCAACGTCAACACGGGCATCTGGAATTCGGGCAACGTCAACACCGGCCTCGGGCTGACCGGTGACAGCGGCCAGACCACATCGGGCTTCGGCAACACCGGCTTCGACGTTTCGGGCCTCTTCAACACGGCCAGCGGCGGCACCACCGCCGACGGCTTCATGTCGGGATTTGGAAACAGGGCCTATGGCAGCACCGCGAACGCGTTCGTCTCGGGCTTCTTCAACACCGGCGTCCCGAGCGCCCTGAACCCCGGCATATCCGGTCAGGTCTCGGGCCTGCTGAACACCGGCAACCTTATCGCGGGCTTGTTCGGCCTGAGCAACTTCTTCAATTAGCCCGCGGCGACGCCGTCCTCAGACCAAGGCCGACGCGTCGAATATCCAGCCGGCCCGCCGAACGAGCCACCGGTGACCGCGGGAACAAGTGCGTTTCCGATCAAGTCATCAAGCCGCACCGATCAGACAGAACACCGTAATATATCCAGCCTTGTCGTCTGGTTTATCCGATTTCGAGTAGAAGGCAAGATTCTTTCCATTGTCATCCGTAAAATGCTCTAAATATTCCAGTTTGAATTCGAGCGTCGACGGGATTTCGGCGAATGGTCCGTTGAGCGTCACAATTCCCGCGTTCAAATCCGCTTCCATACTGATCGGCACTTGGTCGACATCGTGCGTCCCCGTAATGAAGAACGCAGTTGGTGGCAGCTCCGGGGGCGGTTGATTGTGCAGCGTGCCGCGCTTTCCCGACGGGACAAACGGCTGCGTACAGTCGCCCTCGGTCAGGAAGGCGTTCGCAATCGTATGCGAACCCTGGCGCGCGATTGCAAATGTGATGTTCTCCCCGCCGTCCGGATTCCCACCGGCGGCGAATTCACGAGCCCACTTTGTGATCTCATCGAGGGCTCTTTGTGTTTGCGGATTAGACATGACGAACTTTCCTTCCATGGGCTAGATGACCATCCCGCCAGTGCCCTTACCCGGTGAAAAACGGCCACTAAATTACCGTTCCAGCTCGCCCGTGCGCGGCATAGGGTAGTTCACTACGTGAAAGCAGTCAGCCCGCCAAGCTGGAGACGTCGGCCCGGGTTTTCTTGGCGATGTGTGGGCGGCTTCGGGCACTACGGTCCGCCGCCGTCAGTACGGCTGTTCGACAATCATCCCTTGGCCGGTAAAGAAATCCGGCCCAACTCCGGCGCCTGAAAGCCAGGTTCTAAACGAGCCCTGACGCGTCGAAAACCCAGCTGGTGTCGGCGGTCGCCAAGTTCTCGAAGTGATTGGGCGGGGCGAACCCGACCAGGCTTTGCATGTCCCAATAGTCCTTCCACACCGTGATCTTGCCGTCCTGGACCTTGTGCACGGTTACGAACCTGAGCACGCCGCGCTCGCCCGACACGAAAGTCCAAGTCTCCGAATGCTCGTAGATGACGTCGGAACCGTTGGACACCAGCACGCCGTCGTGGTTCTCGTAACCCGCCAGCGGCTCGAGCCCGATCTTGAGCCGTTTCACGATGTCTTCCGGGCCGCGCGCCGCCAACGCGGGCACCGGCATGTCGACGTACAGACAGTCGTCGGACAGGAACGTCTTCACCGCCTCCCAGTCCCGCCGCGACAGTGCTTGCCACATCCCGATCACGACGTCCTCGACCGCGAGCGGAGAAACCGCTGAAACTTCCGTCATAGCGGCAAATAAACCGGGTTACCGGACACGTGTCAATCATCGGCTTTGGGCGCATACTCGCCAGGTGACCACGCGGGCCAAGCTGCTGATCGGGATCGCGCTGGTCGGAATGCTGGCCGGCGCGGGCGGGGCGCTCGCCCGCGGGTTCTGGGGGACCAGCGAGGATTGCCATGACTGGGTGAACAGCCACGGCTACGAATTGGTGCGCAACGACTGGTGGGCCAAGACCCACGGCTGCGTCGCCAGGACACCCACCGGCGCCGAGGTCGCCCAAGACGAGGAATTCCGCAACAAGGCGATCGGATGGGCTTGGCAATTCGGCATTTTCGCGGCCGGCACGTTGCCCGCGGTGATCATCGTCGCGTCGGGTGCGCTTCGCTGGCGAAGCGGCCCCGCGGGCGAGGACCCCTAGCCGGGGGACCAACCGCGCACAAATCCCGCTGTTGGCTGCGGCTTTGCCGCATACTTGCGTCGTGACATCGCAGCGCGACACCTCCGAGGAGATCGGGGCCGATCCGGTCGACGGCCTGCTGACCCGGCGCGAAGCCATCCGAAGGCTGACGCTCGTCGCCGTGACGGCGGCACCCACCACGCTCATCGCGGCCTGTTCCGGTAACAGGAGCTGGCCCGGCCGGCGGCGCCGCCGCCGCCGCTAGCGCCTACTCGAATGGTGGCGACCCGCGGCGCCCGGCTTCGCCGCGCTTGCGATCGCCACTAGGCGTCCACCTGCGCCATCGACCGTGCCGGCCCCAGGACCACCGGCAGCGTCGACCAACCGCGCAGCACCCGCGTGTCCCGCCGGCTTCCGGTGCCGGCCGCCCGCACTTCCGGAAAACGGTCGAAGAACGTCCGCAGCCCGACTTCCCCCTCGGCGCGCGCGAGGGCAGCCCCCAGGCAGAAGTGGCGTCCCCCGGAGAACGCGAGATGCCTTCCGGCATTTGGTCTTTCGATGTCGAAGCGGTTGGGGTCGGGGAACACCGACGGATCCCGGTTGGCGGCGGCCAGGTATATCACCACCAAGTCGTCGCGCTTGATCCGCATGCCGGCCAAGTCGACGTCGCGCAGCGCCACCCGCGCGGTGAGCTGCACCGGCGAGTCGAGGCGCAGGATCTCTTCAACGGCGTTCGGCCACAACTCGGGGCGGCGACGCAACGTGTCCAGATGCTCGGGTGTGTCCAGCAACATCCGGATCCCGTTGCCCAGCAGGTTCACCGTGGTCTCGAACCCCGCGGCCAACACCAGGCCGGCGATGGCCTGGAGCTCGTCGGGGTCGAGATGCGTTTCGGCGGAGCCACTTTCGGCGGTTTGGATCAGCTGGCTCATCAGGTTGTCACTTGGGGCGCGGCGCAACTCGCGCAGATGCTCGGCGAGCCAGGCGTTGAACCCGACGATCCCTTTCTGCACGGTGCGGTATTGCCACCAGGGCAGGCCGATGTCCAGGCTTGGCGCCGCGAGTTCGCCGAATTCCAGGACCCGGGGCCGGTCTCGCTCGGGGACTCCCAAGATGTCGCTGATGATCGCGACGGGGAGCTGCGAGCAGTATCGCCCGACGATGTCGACCACGCCGGGCTCGCCGGTCAACCGATCCAACAGGTCGGTCGCGGTGTGTTCGACGTTGTCGCGCAACGCGGCGACAGCCCTGGGCGTGAACACGGCCGACACCGTCTTGCGGTAGCGGGTGTGGTCCGGCGGCTCGACGGCCAGCAGCGACGGCGCGCGCAGTGGATGCAGGAGATCGTCGTCGTTGGTGCGGCGCTCGACCCAACGCAGCGGCGTCGGCAGGTTCGAGCCCATGTTCACCACGCGGAAGTCGTCCGACCGCAGCAGCTCGTGGGCCAGGGCATGGTCGGTGGTCAGGTAGTTCACCCGGCCCTTCACCAGCGGCCCCTGGGCGCGCAGTTGCTCGTAGAACGGAACCGGGTCGTTGGCGATCGTCGGGTCGGCGATCAACCTGGACTGAAGGTCGCCCCGCCGCATGCCGATCGCCGCGACGCCGCGGATAAACCCGTGCATCACGAGCCAGTGCAATCTCTCCTTCACGGGGCCTCCATCAGCTCGGGTGGTCTGGACCCAGCCTAGGCGGAATTCGCGTGCCCGCTCAGCACTCGGCGATGATCTTGAAGTCGGTGGTCACCGTCTTGTTGGGGTCGCTGCTGCTGATCCCGTATGCACTGCCCGTGATGGTGTAGGCGTTGTTGGTGAGGTCGACGTGCGCGTCTCCGACCCCGCCCTGCCAGAAGCTACCGGTGAACCCGCCGAAGTTGCGGATCTTCACCCACTGCGGGATGGCCCGGTAGCCGCTGAGCATCACCACCGCCTCGACGTGCGCATCGTGATCGCCGATGTCGAGGGTCCGATAGGACTGCGTCTGGCTGCACGCGGCGGGACGCGTCGTCTGGGTGGCGCCCCCGACGGTCACCCGGGCGGCTTTGCGGGGCACCGTCTGCGCCTGCCCGCAACCCGCCACACCGGCCCCCGCGATCAGCACGAAAACGGCTGCGATCCAACGGTTTCGCACCCTGCCATCCCCCTCACTGTTGCTTCGGCATCAGCGCCGGCAGGGCCTTGACGATGCGGCCCCGCACCAACTCCGGACTCAGACCCTTGAGCAGGTCGATCACGCGAATGCTCTTGGGCACGTACCAGTGCAGCCGCTTCGGATTGTGATAGGCCTGCCAGGCCGCCTCCGCGACGCTGCTCGCCGGCATCAGCCGCATCATGCCCTTCTTCGGCGCGCTGGCGCGGACGTCCTCGCCGGACATCGCCCGCCCGCCGTCGTCCGAGTGGTTGGTGGTCGTGGTGAGGATGGCGGTGTCGATCAGACCCGGCAAGACGTCGGCCACGCGCACCCCGTGCCGTTGCCATTCCACGCTGAGCGCCTCGGTCAACCCTTTGACCGCATGCTTGGTCGACGAATAGACCGCGAGGCGCGGCATCCCGTAGGTGCCCGCGGACGACGACGTCGAGAACATCAGGCTGCCGGGCCGCTTCTTCAGGTAGGGCAGCGCGACGTAGGCGCCGGTCAGCACCGCCTTAAAGTTCACCTCTACGACGCGCATCGCGGCCTCGTACGGGACGTCCTCGAACCAGCCCGATTCGCCGATGCCGGCGTTGTTCCACATCATGTCGAGCCCGCCGTCGGGGTTGCCGGCGCAGAAGTCGGCCAGCGCGGCCTCGAGCGCGGCCTTATCCGTGACGTCGACGGCACGCGTCCACAACCGGTCGTCACCCAGCTCTCCCCGCAGCGTCGTCAGTCCGTCCTCGTTGCGGTCCACCGCGGCGACGCGCCAGCCGTTGGCGTGGAAAAGCTTCGTTCCCTCGCGGCCCATGCCGCTGCCCGCGCCGGTGATGAAGACCGATTTCACGTCTAGTCAGCCCGCCTCGACCACGTCTTTGATCCTGTTGAGGGTCTTGGTCATATCGCGGATGTTGCGTCGCCTGCGCAGGAATCCGCCCAACAACCAGTAGATGCCCAGCCACGGCGCGGGATTGAGCCGAAACGACTCGGTCACGTCGGTGCCGCCGCCGCTGGGCGCCAACCGGTAGTGCCAGTTGTTCACGGCCCGGTCGCCGAGCATTACCGCGAACCCGAATTCGCGGCCGGGCTCGCATGCGGTGACCTTGCACGTCGTCCAGTAGACCGGTCCCATCTCGTTTCGCTTGACGTGGCCGCGAAATTGGGCGCCGAGCGCGGGGCCGGTCGCGTCGCCCAGCCACTCCGCCTCGAACACCTCCGGGGAGAACCGTCCCGTGTTGCGAACGTCCGCAATGAGATCCCAGATCTTGTCCGCGGGCGCCGCCATGTGAACAGTCGCCGAACCTTCCATGCGCTGATCCAAACACAGCTTCGCCCCGGCTCATAGGGCGCAATATTCGTCAGTGCGGGACGGCCGCCTGGATAAGCCCGTTGATGATCTGTTTGATGCCCTGCGCGGGGTGCGTGTACATCGCGATCGGCAGGCCGGACGCCGAGCCGCACTTCGGCCACGGGTCGAGTCCGTCTTGCGCGAAAACCCGGTTGGCGACGGCGATCTGCTCTTCCCGGGACGCGGCCGCCGGATTGCCGACACCGCCGTACTGGGCCCAGGTGCCCGGCTTGAATTGCAGCCCACCGTATTCCCCGTTGCCGGTGTTGGCGTGCCAGTTGCCGCCGGATTCGCACTGGGCGACCGCGTCCCAGTTGGGGGCGCCGGGAGCGGCGCCTGCGACGCCGGAGGAACTCAGCGATGCTGCAACGAACCCGCCGATGATGGCGGACGTGATGAGAGGCTTGCAGAGTTTTCTCATGCCAGGCATTTCGCGGGGCGTGTCCGAAGCGTTACCGATTCGAAAAGGTGGCGAGATAAGCCGTCTAGCAGCGCAATTGGGCCCCTGAGCAGCGAAATCAGAGCTTTAGAGAATGGTGAGAATTAAATAAATTAGCCCTGGCAATACGATTTGGTCGCAAGCGAAAGGGCTTGCTGGTAAAGGCCGTCGAGTTGGCGGGCGCGGGCGACTTCGCTTCGCGCGGCGTCCAGGTCGGTGGCGCAGCCGGGGGAGTGCAACAGGTCCCAGCCAGCCACGATCGCAGTCAGCATCGTGTGGTTGAGGCCGTCGATCGTCGACCGCGACTCCGACAGGTCTGGCGCCGCGCCCGGCGCGTCCGCCGGGTTCAGCTTCCAGTCCGCGAACCGCGCGTATTCGATTGCCTCGGTTGCGTTGATCTGATCGCCGAAGACGCGGGTGACGTAATTCGGGTCGACGCGCGCGGCGCTCGCCTCGGCGCCCAGTTTGGCGAGCTCCTGCTGGACCCGGCCCGGGTCCTCGATGGTGCCGCCCGTCTTCCACTTGAAGGCGGCCACCGGCTCGGCGACCTGGAGCCGCTGGGCGGCGGCGTCGACCAACCCGATCAGCGGGCCGGCGGCGTCGCCCCGCGCGAGGGGTGCCGCGAGCAACAGGACGGCCACGGTGCCGGGCAACGCGAGGCGCGTCATCGGGCGGTTGGGCCGCCGGCGAGCGCCGGTCATGACCATGATTGAAGATTCTCTCCCGAGTTAGCCTGGGCACTGATGTCGCAGGCGTCTCGCGGAGATTGGTTGCGCACGACACAGGTTCGCGCGCTGATCGCCGCCGCGCTGACGGCCTCGCTGCTCATGAGCGGGGCCATCCTGCTGGTGGACCGGCTGCACACCACTACCTCCGATGTTCTCGATCATCCCGCCAACCCGGTCAGCGACGATCAGTCGCAGGCCCAGGCGGTCGAGTCGGCCAGGCAAATCGTCACCCTGACCGGGCTGCGGACCACGTCGGCGGGCTACACGTTGATGTCGTGCAAAAACCGCGACGACCCCCCGTACCAGGGCGCGATCTACCTGACCTTCGCGCTGCCCGCCGGCACGCAAGCCGAGGCGTACTTCCCGGGCCTCGCGGCGACGCTCGTCGGCCACGGCTGGACCGAGGGCCTGCCACCCAACGATCACGTGTTCGCCCGGTCGCTCACCAAGGATGCCGTCACCGCGATCGTGTATCGGCAGACCGAGGCCCCCGACGTGGGGGTCCTGCGCGTCTACGGCCAGTGCCGAAACATGAACGACCACCGCACCGACGTGACCGCGTGGACCGACGTCACCGACCGATTGAAGGCCCCCTGACGCGCTACTGCGCCTGACGTTGTCGTCAAGCGCAGTAGCGGAATCTCTGGCAGATCAGGTGTTATCCACCGCCGCCGGGGGTCGCGCCCAGGCTGCTCTGCAAGTCGGGCTTCATCGCGTTGAGCTGCGCTCCCCAGTACTCCCAGCTGTGCGTTCCATAGGGCGGGAAGTTGAAGACGGCGTTGTGGCCGCCCGCGGCGTTGTAGGCGTCTTGGAACTTCTTGTTGACGCCGATCATGAAGTTGCTCTCGAGGAACGTGGCCGGCAGGTTGGCGCCGCCCAGCTCGTTCGGGGTCCCGTTACCGCAGTACACCCAGAGCCGGGTGTTGTGTTCGACGAGCAGGTTGACGTTGACCAACGGGTCGTTGCGTTGCCACGCCGGGTCGTTGTCCGGCCCCCACATGTCTTCCTTCTTGTAGCCGCCGGCATCGCCCATCGCCAGGCCGATCCAGCCCTGCCCGGTGGACGGGCTGAGGTAGCCGGACAGCGAACCGGCGTAGACGAACTGGCCCGGGTGGTAGTTCGCCAGGTTCATCGCCGATGCGCCCGCCATCGAGATGCCGACCGCGGCGCTACCGGTCGCCTTGACGCTCCGCTGCGACGACAGGTAGCCGGGCAGCTCGCTGGTCAGGAACGTCTCCCACTTGTAAGTCGAGCAGCCGGCCTTCCCACACGCCGGGCGGTACCAGTCGGTGTAGAAGCTGGACTGCCCACCAACCGGCATGACGATCGACAGGCCCGACTTGTAGTACCACTCGAACGCGGGCGTGTTGATGTCCCAGCCGTTGTAGTCGTCCTGGGCACGCAGGCCGTCGAGCAGGTACACCGCGGGCGAGCCGTCTCCGCCGCTCTGGAATTGCACCTTGATGTTGCGGCCCATTGAAGCCGACGGCACTTGCAGGTATTCGACGGGCAGACCCGGGCGGGAGAACGCCCCCGCGGTCGCCGACCCCCCCACAAGACCGATCAGGCCCGGGAGGGTGGCAGCCGCCGCCGTACCGACCAAAAGCCGGCGCCCCCAGGCCCGGATCTTCTCGCTCACGTCTGTCATACCTGCCCCTGTCCGTATCTGTGATCGCGATCTCAGGCAGGAATTTACCGGGTTATTAGACCAAATGTCGATCGGGACGCGATGGTGTCTCGGTTTTATATCGGTTTTCGTCCGAATTTCGCAATGCGGATATGGCGACCGCGCGGGCCCAACTACGGGAACCCCGAGACCGCCGGTTCGCGGCCGTTGCGCCGCAAACCCCGAGGCAGCCGGCCGCATCCGACTTAAGAGATCGGGCGCCCGCGATCGGAAATGGCGACGTCGGTTTCCACGTCGATTTCCAGCGAGTGCGCGGGACATACTCGCAGGCCGGTCCGGCGTGCCGGAGTTGGTCGCCCACGCGTTCGATTGCGGACGGCGAATGCTCGACGGCCGGGCCGCGATAATTTTTCGGGGCCGTAAATGGGCGGACTGGTTGAAACGCTGGGTGCCCGTCACCTGCCGTTTTCGCGGCCGGCTCGGGGGGATCGCCGGCTTGGCCGCGTTCGCGTGCGGGTTTGACGGGGATTCGGAACCGGGGCGAGCCGAACTTGCGCGGACCGCGTAGGCTCTCACGGAGCAAGCCGATGGAGACCACGCAATCCCGGTCCGTTCCGGCCCTCATGAACCGCCGCACCAGCATTTTGTGGTGCGTGAGCGCGGCCGAGGGCTTCGGAGGTCCGGGACCGATTGAGGTGCAGACTTGGATACGGTACTGGGGCTATCGCTGACGCCGACCACCCTCGGGTGGGTCCTGGCCGAGGGACACGGCGCAGACGGCACGATCCTGGACCATCACGAGCTGAGTCTGCGCGCCGGCCGTGGCGCCCGAGCCCTGAGCACCGCGGAGCAAGTGGCGGACGAGGTATTGCGGGTGGATGCGCGCGCATCGGCGAGCGAACGGCGGGTGCGTGTCATCGGGCTCACCTGGAACGACGACGCGTCCGCGCAGGCGGCGCTGCTGTTGGAGGCCTTGACCGACGCCGGCTTCGACAACGTGGTGCCCGTCCGGCTGCTGGAGGCGGTCGAGACGCTGGCGCTCGCGATCGCCCCGGTCATCGGGTACGAGCAGACCGCCGTCTGCATCCTCGACGAGGACTGGGCCACCGTCGTCATGGTCGCCACCCACGAGGGCCAGACCCAGACGGCCGTCAAGCACGTGCGCGGCGGCTTCGACGGCCTGACTTCCTGGCTGAGCGGGATGTTCGAACGACCGACCGGCTGGCGGCCCGGCGGGGTGGTTGTCGTCGGCGGCGGCAGCGACGTCGACGGATTCTCCTGGCAGCTCGAAAAGACCTTGCCCGTACCGGTTTTCGCGCAGACGATGGCGCAGGTGACGGTGGCGCGCGGCGCGGCGCTGGCCGCGGCCCGAAGCACCGAGTTCACCGACGATCAACTGGTGGCGCACCTCGATGAGCCCGCCGTCGCGCCCCAGCATCGGCCCCGCAGGCTGTCCTATGCCGGCGCCGTGACCGCGCTGGCCGCGGGAGCGATCACCTTCGTCTCGTCCCTGTCGCTCGCCCTGGGCATCCAGCTGGCCCCGGCCAGCGAGTCTGCGCCGGGCAAGCGGGTCGTGCATGCGCCGCCGCCGCAGATCGCCGAGGCCGTCGCGCCTGCCCCCGCTCCGCCGCCCGAGGCGGTATCGCCGGCCCCGCAGTCGAAGACGCCCGCCGGCGAGCCGGTCACCGAGTCAGGGGCCGGAGGGGAGCAGCAGGGCGCTCCCGCCGAGCAGCAGCCGGACTCGAACGACCGCCAGCCGTACTTGACCCGGGTGCTCGAGCACATCCCGGGCGACGCCGGTGATGCGGCGTCGCACACCCCAACGCCCTAGCGCGGCGCCTGAACTCAGCCGTCCTTGGCGTGAACGGCGCTGAACGACACCGTCACCTCGTCGTCGACCCGGACCGAGCCCATCAGCAGCGAGTAGGGCTTGACGCCGTAATCGGTTTGGCGAACGCGCGATTTGACGGTCATCCGCCACCGGTCGCCGAGATCCTCTGTGCGCAAATCGATCACGTGTTTTCGTGACTGCCCACGGATGTGCAGCTTTCCAGTGAGGCGGTACCCGTCGCCGCTCTTCTCGATCGTGTCCGCGTTAAATCGGATCTCGGGATAACGGCTGGCGCCCAACGACTTAAGCGCGTTGGATCTCACCACCGCTTTCTCCGGCCCGGACAGCCCCTTGACCCCGCCCTCGCCGCGCAGCACCTCGAACGAATCGACGTCGACGGTCAGCTCGGCGGTGACCGGCTCGCCGGAGGCCCAGGCCACCGTGGCCTCCCAGCGCGTCATCGCGATGGTGAGCCGATGACCCATTCGCGCCGCCCTGCCCGCGACGCCGGTGCGGACCAGCAACTCCCCGTCGGATGCGGTCAGGGTCCACAGGTCGGTCACAGCGCGCCCGTGGTCACATCGTCAAAACGGTGCGGTAGTGAGCACGCCCCTGCTCCAAAGCCGCGTAGCCCTTGGCGGCCTGCGCCAGCGGTAGCTCCTCGATCCACGCCCGAACGCCCGACAAAACCGCGAAATGCATAGTGTCTTCAACGTCTTTCGCGGTGCCGGAGGGATGCCCGACGATGCTTACCCCCGGTGTGATGAGCTGGATCGGACTGATCGGCAACGGTTCAGGCGTGACGCCGATGGTGACCAGCTCGCCTTGCGGCGATATCCCGCCGACGGTTGCCGCCATCGCCGGCGAGTTGCCCGCGGTCGCCAGCACGACCGCCGCCCCGCCCAGGGCCTTGAGCGCTTCGGCGGGATCCGCGGCGGTGGAATCGATGTAGTGGTGGGCGCCCAACTTGCGGGCATCCTCCTCCTTGCCGGCGCCGCGGGCGATCGCGATGGTTTCGAAACCCATCGCCCGGGCGAACTGCACCCCGAGGTGACCGAGCCCGCCGACACCGAGGACGGCGACGCGGTCGCCGGGCAGTGCCTTGGTATGACGCAACGCGTTGTAGGTGGTGACGCCGGCGCAGCCCATCGGCGCGGCTTCCGCGTCGGACAGCCCCGCCGGTATCCGGGCGAGCGCACTGCCCGGGACGGTGGCGGATTCCGCGTACCCGCCCGGATATTGATAGCTCGGGACCTTCCCGTTCTCGCAATGAATGAAGTGGCCTTTCCGGCACTCGTCGCAGTGGTAGCAGCACCCGCCGAACCACCCGACCGCGACGCGATCGCCCACCTCGAAACCCTCTACACCGGAGCCGAGTTCGGCGATCGTTCCAGCGATTTCGTGCCCGGGCGTCAGCGGCCACGTCATGCCCGGAAAGCCGCCCGCGACAAAGTGTGCGTCCGTGCCGCAGATCCCGCACGCGGTGACGGTCAGCCGCGCCTCACCGGGGCCCGGCGGCTTGGTTTCGACATCGACCAGTTCTAGTGGTGCGCCCGCGGACTTGACGTGAACAGCTCGATGGGTAGCCATGCCTTGAGGCTAGTGCGCGGCAGGTGATTTCGCGCCGTCGGTGTGGTAGTCGACCTGCCAGTGCTTGATCCCGTTGAGCCATCCCGACCGCAGCCGCTCGGGCTTGCCGATCGATTCCAGGTTCGGGATGCCGTCGGCGATCGCGTTGAACATCAGGTCGATCGTCATGCGCGCCAGGTTGGCCCCGATGCAGTAGTGCGCACCGGTGCCACCGAATCCGACGTGCGGGTTGGGGTCGCGCAGGATGTTGAAGGTGAAGGGGTCGTCGAACACGTCCTCGTCGAAATTGGCCGAGCGGTAGACCATTACCACCCGCTGACCCTTCTTGATCTGCACGCCGGACAGCTCGTAGTCCTCCAGCGCGGTGCGCTGAAACGACGTGACGGGGGTGGCCCACCGGACGATCTCGTCGGCCGCGGTGCCGGGGCGTTCCCTTTTGAACAGCTCCCATTGGTCGGGGAAATCGGTGAAGGCCATCATGCCCTGGGTGATGGAGTTGCGGGTGGTCTCGTTGCCGGCCACCGCCAACAGGATCACGAAGAAGCCGAACTCGTCGTCGGAGAGCTTGTGGCCGTCGATGTCGGCCTGCACCAGCTTGGTGACGAGGTCGTCGCCCGGGTTCTTCGCCCGGTCGGCGGCCATCTGCATGCCGTAGGTGATGAGTTCGACGGAAGCGGTGATGGCGTCGTTGTTCGCAAACTCGGGGTCCTGGTCACCGACCATCTCGTTGGACCAGTGGAAGAGTTTTTTGCGTTCGTCCTGTGGCACCCCCATCAAGCCGGCGATCGCCTGCAACGGCAGCTCGCACGACACCTGCTCGACGAAGTCGCCGCGACCCTCGGCCGCCGCCTCCTCGACGATGCGCCGGGCGCGATCGGCCAGGTCGTCGCGCAAGCGCTCGATGGCGCGCGGCGTGAAGGCCCGCGAGATGATCTTGCGCAGCCGGGTGTGCTGCGGCGCATCCATGTTGAGCAGGACGAATTTGCCGCGTTCGACCTGCTCGCCGACCGTGCCGTCCTTGTAGCGCGGCAGGGCGGTCTTCTGCAGGCTGGAGAAGACGTCGCTGCGCAGCGAGATTTCCTTGACGTCCTTGTGCTTGGACACCACCCAGAACCCGCCGTCGTCGAAGCCGCCGGCCCCGATCGGCTGCTCGTTCCACCAGATCGGCGCGGTTCGGCGCAGCTCCGCCAGCTCTTCCACCGGCAGCCGCTCGGCATGGATGTCCGGGTCGGTGAAATCGAATCCGGGCGGCAGATTCGGCTCGGTGGTTGTCTTCGATGCTGACAAGGTCCGCTCCTTCATACGAAGTCGTCTAGTCGTCTTCTTTGTGCCAAATAAACCACTGCTACACCACCGTTGGGAAGGATTGCGGCAAGATCGCCAGGCCGAATTGCAACGTGTTCACCGCCGATGAGTTTCCCGCGCGCCGCCGGTCTGTATGGGCATGCGCATAGTTCTGAGTGACTTCGTGAGCCTGGATGGGGTCGTCCAAGCCCCGGGCGGCCAGGGCGAGGACAGCGACGGGGGATTCGCACACGGCGGTTGGTCGATGCCGTACTTCGAACCCGAGACGATGGGACCGGCCGTCTCCGAGCTGCTGGCCGAGACCGACGCGCTGTTGTTCGGCCGTCGCACCTGGCAATCGATGGCCGCCGCCTGGCCCGCCCGCGCCGGCGACGAGTTCGCGGACCGGATGAACGAGATCCCCAAATACGTGGCGTCGCGGACGCTCGGCCAAAGCGATCTCGACTGGCACGGCTCGACCCTGCTGCCGGCCGACGACGCGATCAGCGCGATACGCGAGCTGCGCGCACGCGACGGCCGGTCGCTGCAGGTGATGGGCAGCGCGTCGCTGGTCTCGCAGCTGATCGAGCACGACCTGGTCGACGAATACCGGCTGATGATCGAGCCGATCCTGCTCGGCGGCGGCAAGCGGGTGTTTCCCGACGACGGACGGGCCCGGGCGCTCGAGCTCGTCTCGGCGACGACGACCGGGACCGGGGTACTGATCTGCACCTACCGGCGTCTTTGACCGGCGGATATGCTTTGGTCCTGGTCACCGGCGACAGGTGGGGTGGAACATGATTCGGGAACTACTCAGCGCCGCTTCGATAGCGGGCATCACGATCGGCATGGCCCCGTGCGCCGCCGCAGGTTACGACGGCGACGTGCCGAACATGAACTATCAGGCGTCGCTGGGGGCGCCGTGCGACAACTACGAGCGCTTCATCTTCGGGCGGGGCCCCAGCGGCCAGGCAGAGGCGTGCCACTTCCCGCCGCCCAACCAGTTCCCCGCCGCCACCACCGGCTACTGGGTCATCTCCTACCCGCTATACGGGGTGCAGCAGGCCGGCGCGAAGTGCCCGGGCCCGCAAGCGGCGGCGCAGTCGGAGCGCGGCCTGCCCATGCTTTGCCTGGGAGACAAGGGCTGGCAAGAGGGATGGTTCACCGGGGCAGGGTTCTTCCCGCCGTCCGAATGACGGGGTAAATCGATGAATCGCGCCCAGCCGGCCGGGGCACCGGTCCCGCGCTGGCTGCGCTTTGTCCTCGCGTCGGATCGCGCGGGCTCGGCCTGGTACGTCGGGACCGGCTTCTTCTTCGCGCCGGTGCTAGCCGTGCTGTCGCCGTGGCCCGCGGTCACCGCCGTGCTCTGGGGGCTCATCGCGGTGGCCGGATTGTGGCTGGGCCTCCTCGGTATCGCGATGGCCGTCGGGCTGGCGCGGATACTGCGGTCCGGCGCCGAGATTCCCGAGGACTACTGGCGCACCCTGGTGAACTACTAGAGCAGATGGTGGCGACCCGCAGCGCCCGGCTACGCCGCGCTCGCGACCGCCACTAGAGCCGATGGTGGCGACCCGCAGCGCCCGGCTACGCCGCGCTCGCGATCGCCACTAGAGCCGATGGTGGCGACCCGCAGCGCCCGGCTACGCCGCGCTCGCGATCGCCACTAGAGTCGTTCCCAAAGGTCCTGCGACAAAAGGAGATTCCGATGGGCTTCAATCCGAAAGACGCAGTCGACGCCGCCCGCGACATCGCCGCCAACGCCGTCGAAAAGGCCTCCGACATCGTCGAACACGCCAGCGACATGATCCGGGGCGACATCGCGGGCGGTGCGAGCGGCATCGTCCAGAACTCGATCGACATCGGCACCTATGCGGTGGACCGGACGAAAGAGGTGTTCACCGGTCCCGGTAGTGACGAAGTCGACGAAGTCGACGAGTAGCCGCCGTCAGACGGCGGCGGCGGCGTTCAGCTCGTCCAGCCTGTTGGTCGACTCCAGGTATTCCTGCACCCACCGCTCGATGACGGTCGACGTCTTTTCCACCTTGTTGAACTGCCCGACGACCTGACCGACCGGGTTGAACGCGACGTCGACCGTCTCGTTCGGGTATTTGTTCGTGGCGCGCACGGCCATGCCGGAAACCATGTACTGCAACGGCATTCCGAGCGGCTTGGGGTTGTCCGGCTGCTCCCATGCCTCGGTCCAGTCGTTGCGCAGCATCCGGGCCGGCTTGCCGGTGAACGAACGGCTGCGCACGGTGTCACGGCTGGACGCCTTGGCATACGCGGCCTGCTGAACGGGGGTGTTCGAAGCTTCCTCGACCATCAGCCACTGCGACCCGGTCCACGCACCCTGGGCGCCGAGGGCCAAGGCCGCGGCGATCTGCTGACCGCTGCCGATCCCGCCCGCTGCGAGCACCGGTACCGGCGCGACCTCCTTAACGACCTGGGGCCACAACACGATCGAGCCCACCTCGCCGCAGTGGCCGCCGGCCTCGCCGCCCTGGGCGATGATGATGTCGACCCCGGCGTCGGCGTGCTTGCGGGCCTGCGACGGTGAGCCGCACAGCGCGGCCACCTTGCGGCCGGATTCGTGGATGTGCTTGATCATGTCGGCCGGGGGGGTGCCCAGCGCGTTGGCGATCATCGCCACCTTCGGGTGTTGCAGCGCGACTTCAACCTGCGGGGTGGCGGTCGCCTCCGTCCAGCCGAGCAGTTGCAGAGTGTCCTCGTCGGCGTGATCGACCGGCACACCGTGATCGGCCAGGATCTTCTTCGCGAAGTCGAGGTGCTCCTGCGGCACCATTTTGCGCAGTGTGTCGGCCAGCTCCTCGGCCGACAGGTGCGAGTCCATTCCCTCGTACTTGTTCGGGATCACGATGTCGACGCCGTAGGGGTGGTCGCCGATGTTGTCGTCGATCCACTTGAGCTCGATCTCCAGCTGCTCGGGCGTGAAGCCGACGGCGCCCAGCACGCCGAAACCACCGGCCTTGCTGACAGCGACCACGACGTCGCGGCAGTGGGTGAAGGCGAAGATCGGGAACTCGATGCCGAGTTCGTCGCAGATCGCGGTGTGCATGCCTACTCCTGGAAGCTTGACCGATGTAAACGAACTGAAACGTGTTCTAGTTTAGTACGAGCGCCGTTGACGTGGCCAGCCGCCCCCGACCAGCGCGTCGTCACTACGACGTATCACGACGCGTCAGGTGGTCCACAGGATCAGAAACGCCAGCATGCCGCCGAAGCAGGCCAGGTGGTCGCGGCAGATCGCTCGCGCCAGCCGGGTTTGTTCGGCCGGACCGTCCGCCCGGTGCCCGAGCCGAACGGCGGCGGGGACCGTGCGCGTCAGCGCCAGCACCATCGGGACACCCGCGAGCGCGGCGGAGATTGCCAGCAGCCACCCGGGGTCGTGTCCCCGGGCGGCCTGAAAACCCAACGCCGCCAACAAGATCAGCATTACCAAGGCGATCAGCCGGCTCATCGGTCGCGACGTGGTGGTCGCGCGATGGTAATAGCCCGCGATCGACGCGAGCACCGGCTCGGGCAATTCGTCACCCGCGCTTCGATTTTGAAGAACCTGGACGTCGAAAATGAGGTCCATCCACAAAACGGCGAGCAAAAATCCACCGCAGCCAGTGAGTAACGGGGCCATGGCGCTCGTTACCTCCCGTTCGCCTAAACGCCGCAAATTCGGGGTTGATTTATTGTTGCCCGCTTAGCTGCGGCTGGGAAATCGCTTTGAATTGTTGTAACCACGTCTAATTAGGCACCCGAAGGGCCTACGATCCGCTTGTCGGGGGCGACCTGGAGGTTGTCGGATGTCGTTTGTAGTTGCAGTTCCGGACGCGGTCGCCACGGCGGCGGAGAATTTGGCGGGCATCGGTTCATCGCTGGGCACGGCCAATGCGACCGCGGCGGCCAACACCACCGGCCTGCTAACCGCGGCAAGTGATGAGGTATCGACCGCGATCGCCTCCTTATTCTCCAATCACGCCGCCCAATACCAGGCGCTCAGCGCTCAGGCGGCGGCGTTTCACAACCAATTCGTCGACCTGCTGCAGAGTGCCGGCGGCGCCTACGCGGCGACCGAGGCGGCGAGCGCGAATCCACTGCAGACGATTGCGCAAGACGTGCTTGGGGTGATCAACACCCCGACCGAGCTGCTGCTAGGGCGCCCGCTTATCGGCAACGGCACCAACGGCGCTGCCGGCACCGGGGCGGCCGGCGGGCCCGGCGGGATCTTGCTCGGTAACGGAGGCACCGGCGGCTCCGGCGGTGTCGGGCAGGTCGGTGGCGCTGGTGGCGCGGCCGGTCTGATTGGCTTCGGCGGGGCCGGGGGGACCGGCGGCCCCGGCCTCGCGGGCGGCCATGGCGGCAACGGCGGGTTGCTGTGGGGCAACGGCGGGGCCGGCGGGACGGGCGGGACGACCGGCCTCGGCATCGGCGGTGCCGGCGGTGCCGGCGGCAACGCGTTCCTGATCGGAAGTGGTGGCGCCGGCGGGGCCGGTGCGCTCGGAATTCCCGGCTCTAACGGCGGGGACGGCGGCGCCGGCGGCCACGCCGGCTTCCTCTCGGGGATCGGCGGGGCGGGCGGCGCCGGCGGTGACGCTCTCGGCCCCGGAGCTGCGGGAGGCGCCGGCGGGGCCGGCGGCAACGGAACCGGCCTCTTCACCGGCTTCGGCGGGGCCGGCGGGCAGGGTGGCGCCGCCACCACGGGAGTCGCCGGGGCCGGCGGGGCCGGCGGCCAGGGCTTCGCACGCATCCCGTTCGGGATCGACTTGAGCCAGGGTGGGAACGGCGGCGCCGGTGGCGCCGCCACCCTCCTCGGAGGTACCGGAGGCGCCGGTGGCGCGGGGGGGAACAGCGGTTCGTCCGGCTTCTTCGGAATCGACCTGGCCCAGGGCGGCGCCGGCGGCGTGGGCGGCGCCGCCGTCGACGGACTCGCCGGGGCCGGTGGTGCCGGCGGTGCCGCCGCCGCCCCGGACTTCATCGGGTTGGGCGCTTCCATCGGCGGCAACGGCGGCGTGGGCGGTGCGGCCAGCGGCATCGGTACCGGCGGCATCGGCGGCGCCGGCGGTACCGCGGCCACGGTGACCGGCATCGCCGGCGGCGGTGCGGGCGGGGCCGGCGGCGCATCGACCTCCGGCAACGGCGGCACCGGCGGGGACGGTGGCCTGGCCGCGGGGCTCGTGGGCGCCATCGGCGGCAACGGCGGGCACGGCGGCGCCGCTCCCTCCGGCAACGGCTTCAACGACGGCGGCAACGGCGGCAACGCCCTCAGCTTCTTCGCCCAGGGCGGCACCGGCGGCGACGCCGGCACCGGCAGCGGGGGCGCCAACGGCGGCAACGGCGGCAACGCCGGTTTGGTGAGCGGCGGCCCCTACAGCGCGTCGATATACGGTATCGGTGGCAACGGCGGCAACGGACACGCCCCCGGGCACGGCGGCACCGGTGGCCTCGGCGGACTCTACGGCGCGCCCGGCAAGAACGGAACACCCTAGCCACTGAAATCCCTTGCACCACTTTGGTTTCAGGGGTCACAGATCGGCGTTTGTTGTCGGTGGGTGTTCGTACGATTCGGGGTATGGGTGCGAGCAGTCGTGAGGAGATCGTCGAGGTGTTCGACGCGCTCGATGATGCCCTGAAGCGGTTGTGCGATTTGTCTTTTGACGTGTTGACCACCCCGGAGCGGTTGCG
>NZ_LZKE01000146.1:0-7121 GCF_001672675.1 Mycobacterium sp. E2327 | reverse complement strand
CGCCGGCTCCCGGCAACTCCCCCGAACAGGTCGTCGACATGTATCAGCACCACACGGACTTGATTCGGCTGGGATTGCTGCTCACCATGTTTGCGTCCGCGCTCTTGGTCCCGTTTGCCGCCGTCATCTCCGCCCAGATGAAACGGATCGAGGGACCACGTTCGGTATTGGCATCGACGCAATTGGTTTCCGGCGGACTGTTGTCGTTGGAATTCATTATCCCCCTGATGATCTGGCAAACTGCGGCGTACCGGCCCGATATCGGCGGCGTGACGATCCGCATGCTCAATGACATGGGATGGCTGATGTTCGTGGGGGTCATCTCGTCGGCGGTTGTGGAATTCGGGTCTATTGGCGTGGTGATCCTCAGCGACGAGCGAAACACGCGGGTATTTCCCCGGTGGGCCGGATACTTCAATATCTGGGTGGCAATGCTCGTAGCACCGGCCGGTGTAGTCCCGTTCTTCAAGCACGGTCCGCTCGCCTGGAACGGGGCATTCGCGTTCTATCTGCCGCTTACCGTGTTCGCGATGTGGATCGCGGTCATGGTCGTGCTGCTGCGCCGGGCCATCAATACGGAAGAGCGCACCGCGGTGGCCGCCTGACCGTAACTGAGCAGTAGGGAGTGCTCGGCCAAGTGTCCAAAATTGCTCAAGGGTCGCGGTTTACGCTGCTCGCCTGCGCCGTCGCGGGCCGTCCGATGGTCGTCATCGAGGGCGATCACCCGCTGGCCTATACCGATGGCGAATCGATATTCCTGCCGGCGCGGCCCGCGCATCTGCAGGGCTGCTCGGTCATCGCGCAAGCCGGTCTCGTCAAGGTCGGAAGCTTCGATCGCCATGTGATGGCCCGGATCGCCGGGCGGCACTCGCTGCAACAACGCTACCTGCTGCTGGAGTGTGTGCGCGCGGTAGCGGCGCTGAGACAGACACTGCCGCTTCAGATGTTCGAGTTGACGGCGGAAGTCTATGACGGGCCCGCGCCGTCATGCGCACAGGAATCGCTGGCCTGGGCCCGCCAGGCCAGGCGTCGTCTCCCGGTGCCTCCCGACTGGATGGGCACCATCAAACCCATGAGTGTCCTTCGGGCCACCAACCGAATCGACGCCTCGCCTGCGGACCACCGGGAAGCGACTGCATCCCCTGAAGACTGGCTGCGCGAGCTCGACGATGACGAGGAATCCGACCGCAGCCGCATTCTCGAGCTGTTCTCGGCACCGATCCAAACCCCGCTGTCGTCCATGATCACCCGATTTTTCGGGATGGGCCGGGCTCCGGGTACCAGTCGCCATGGTGGAGCGGCGACTGCGGTGGGCGGGCACGGTGTCGGTCCGGTTGGGTCGCAGGCAGATCCGGTCGAGTCGATGAACGCAGTTGTCGCCGACGCGCCAGCCCTTCCCGTCGGATTTCGTTATCCAGAATGGGACGCCGCAGCCAGCCGCTACCGTCAGGATTGGTGCACGGTCGCCGAGTTCGATCCGTCGCAGCCAGCGGCGGAGCTGCGCCCGATGCCCGAGGACGATCGCCGATTGCGCCGCGAACTCGCGCGTCTCGGCCTGACCCATGAGCGACATCGACGCCAACCATACGGCGACACATTGGATCTGAGAGCGTTGGTCGACATGGTGGTGCACCGTGCCGCCCGCGTGGACGCCCGCCCGGACATCTATGAGTGCATGCGACGCACCGCCCACGATTTGAGCGTGCTTGTGTTGCTGGATGCGACCAGTTCCACTCGGGACGAAGGGTCGGGATGGCGTGTGTTCGACCAACAGCGAGAGGTTGCCCGACGGCTGAGCGCAGCATTTGACGAATTGGGTTGCCGGGTTGCGCTATTCGGCTTCTTCTCCCAAGGCCGCAATGCCGTGCGCTTCATGCGGATCAAGGAATTCGATGATCGACACGACAGCGCCGTGCACCGACGCCTGTCCGCTCTGGAACCCAGCGGTTTCACCCGGCTCGGCGCCGCCGTTCGGCACGCGTCGCACCTGCTGAAGACGCGTGCCGGCACCACTCAGAAACTTCTGATAGTCGTCGGCGATGGGTTTCCGTACGAAGAGGGTTACGAGGGCACCTACGCAGAACAAGACAGCAGGCAAGCGCTACGTGAGTCAGTCGCCGGTGGCATCGGATGTGCTTGTGTCAGCGTCGGCTCAGCTACCCAGGCCGATGTGGTCGAACGGGTATGGGGTGAATTCCCCCACTGCCGGCTGGATGACGCGTCGGAGCTCGCCTCATCGGTTATCCCGCTGCTGCGCGCGTCGCTGCGCAGAGTCCGGGCGACGTCACGGTCACTGGGATCTGCTGGCGGCCAACGAAGTTTAGGAGAAGTGCTATGACACAGTATGCGATCACCAAAGCGACTGCCGGCAACGGTGGGCGACCGTTCTATCACCCGGTCGGCCGCGAAGTCGCGCTGTTCAGCGCCGCCATGCGCCGAGGTTTACCGGTCATGCTGAAGGGCCCGACCGGTTGCGGCAAGACCCGCCTCGTCGAATATATGGCGGCTACCGCCGGTGTGCCGCTCTACACGGTCTCTTGCCACGAGGACATGACGGGTTCCGATCTGCTCGGCCGCTACGTACTGTCCGGCGGTTCGACAGAATGGGTCGACGGCCCCCTGACCCGGGCGGTTCGCGAGGGCGGGATCTGCTACCTGGACGAGATCGTCGAGGCCCGCCAAGACGCCACGGTCATCATCCATTCCCTCACGGACCATCGCCGCGAACTCAATATCGAACGCTTGGGCGGTGAGAAGCTCAGCGCCGCAACCGGATTCCAACTCGTCGTCAGCTACAACCCCGGATACCAGAGCGTCTTGAAGGATCTGAAGGCTTCGACTCGGCAACGCATGGTCTGCATCGAACTCGACTTTCCCCCGCCGGATGTGGAGCTCGAGATCCTCCGGCTGGAATCGGGAGTCGAGCCGATGATCGCGGAAGCACTGATCCGGCTGGGAGCTGCGGTACGCCGCGTGCGGGATGCGGGGCTTCGCGAGGTTGCCTCGACCCGAACGCTGATCGCAACCGCCGTGTTGATCGACGAAGGCATGCCGTTCCTCGACGCCGCGATGTCGGCCATCGCGGGCCCACTGACTGATGACCGCCAACTACGCGATGGGCTCACGGCACTGATCGAGGCGCACGCGCCGAATTGAATTCCGCTTGCGGGCAACATTGCACCGGCGTTGACAATTTGATACGCAAAGTTTCATTATTAAATGCATGGTAAGGGCTTCAGCCACCGCGACAAGAAATCCGAGCTCAGCCGACGTCACCGCCAGCTCGGCCGCGGTAGCCCAGGAGCCGCGCCGGCTGGTTCCCGTGAAGTGGTGGGCCGGCCTTGGCGCGGTAATCCTGACCTTCATCGCCTACGTGTTGATCGACTGGGCGACCGGTCCGTTTTTCAGACGGGTGCCGACCGGTCCGATGGATCCACCGACATTCATGAAGGTGGCCATGGTGGTGTTCCAGGCCGTGTCCATTCCCGTCGGCGTCGGCCTCATCGGTTGGTTCGTGGTGCGCCCGATCCTCCGACAACGCCGATTGACCCTCGACGGCATGCTGGTGCTGGCTTTCTCGACGCTGTGGTTCCAAGATCCGCTATCGGCATACGGCGGGCACTGGTTTACCTACAACTCGTGGCCCATCAACTACGGCTCCTGGGTGCACAGCGTCCCGGGTTGGCTCTCCAACGGGAAGCCGGGCGCGATGGTGGTCGAGCCGATCCTGATCATGCCGGGCTTGTATGTCTACGTCTTCGTGATCACGATGTTCCTCGGCTGCGCGGTCATGCGGCGCGCCAAGGCCAGGTGGCCCCGGATCGGCACGCTCGGACTGGTCTCCGGCTGCTTTGTCGCGATGGTCGGCTTCGACATCATCCTGGAGGGCGTCATCTTCATGCCGCTCGGCATCTGGGAATATCCCGGCGGGCGCGGCTTCGCCATCTTCAGCGGTACCTACCACGCCTTTCCGCTCAATGAGGTCGTCACCGTCTCGGCGACGTTCACCGCAGTCGCGTGCCTGCGGTACTTCCGCAACGACAGAGGACAGACGCTGGTCGAACGCGGCGCCGAAAATCTTCTGATGTCCGACCGCGCGCAGCTGGTGGTGCGGGCACTCGCCGTGGTGGCCGGTGTGCACGTGGCGTTGTTCCTCACCTACAACGTCCCGAACTACTGGGTTGGAATCCATTCCAAGGAATGGCAGCGCGACCTCGTCGACCGGTCGTACTTCACCGACGGGTTGTGCGGACAGGGCACCGATCGGGCATGCCCCGGTCCGGCCATTCCGTTGAGCCGCAACGACAACAGCGATTCCGGCAAGGGCTCCGTCTACATCTCGCCCGACGGCAAGGCCGTCATACCGCCCAACACCAAGCTGCCGGCGCAGTACCCGTTCGGACCATAAGCGCGGCCCTCACACCTCGCTCACGCCTGCTCCTGCAGTTGACGCGCGGATTCGCCGGCCCGTCGCATCTTCAGGGTGTGTGAATAGATCCAACGCGCCGACGCGTCGAGTATCGCCAAACCGATTGCGCAGGACGCGAAAGCGCCGGCCCAGGTCAGCCACGCCGGCGCGCTGGGGACGTGCAGGACGTTGTCCACGGGCAGGCCTACCGCGGCGCTGCAGCCGGCGTCGGCGACCAGCGGTAAGAACAGCACCAGCCCCGCACGCCAGCCGGTAAAATAGCCCGGCGCTGCAAACAGGATGGCCGCGCACAGGATTGGGCCGGTGGTGTTGACGAACAGCCAGTACAACGGAAATCCACCGACACTCATCGGCACGGTGCCGTAGCCGAAGTATGTGTACAACCGAAAGTGCAGCAGCGGCAGCTCGATCAGCAGATCAGCGGCGAAGGTGATCGCGATCCCGATCCAGAATGCGCGCGGGGTGAACGTCAGCCGGCGCAGTTCGAGCAGCAGCACATAGGCGATCCCACCGAAAAAGACGATGTACGTGGGCAGCCCCCAGTGCGGTATCGGGCCCATCGTCTCGAAGACGACGTCTTGTCCCGGGCGGGGGTGGTGCACGAGACCCAAGATGTCGTCGAGCGGTTCGTTCAGCAGCGCGATTCCGCCGCCCGCCAGGAGCACCAGCCCCAACGGCGATCCGGTCCGTCGCCACTGGCGCACCGCGAACCCCACGAACGCCACCACCACGATCCACAGGACGATTTCGGCGATGGTCTGGGGTGTCCGCGGGAAGACCATCTGCGGCGGCGTCGGGACGTTGAATTGGGCCATGATGATTCACGCAGTCAGGACGGCAGCGGGTGAAAGTGCCTGCAACAGTTCGCGTGCGGCCCGTTCGCCGGCCGTAGTGGCGGTGTTGACGTTGCCCGACGAGTTGTAGGAGCCGGCGAGGTGAATTCGGCTTGTCAGATCCCGGGCGGCGTGGAAGCGACCGAGGGCGCGATACAACCCGGGGTGGCTGTACACCAGCACCGGATACCATCGGTTCACCCGCGCGAACTCGATGGCATCTCCCAAACCCGGAATCGCCTTCTCCGCGTCGGGCAGCACGTCGGCCAGGATGTCCTCGTCGGTGGCATCCATGTGGTCGACGGCCCACTGATTCATCATGAACAGCGACACCAGGCCCTTGCCCGCCGGCGCGCGCCCCGGCGCCTTGTTGTGTTCCAGAATGATCGCGAACAGCCCCTCGGACACCGGCCGGGGAACGACGACGAATGATGCCGGGCAGTCAGGAACCCGGTTCAGCGCCAGGTTGATCGACATCGTCGACGTGTAATTCAACTCCCGCAGGAACTTGGCGCGCTCGGGATCCAGCTGCGGCACGATGTCGGGAACTCTGTTGCCCATGGAGCTGACGACGGCGCCGGCGCCGCGTTCGGTGTATTGCGCGCCATCGGGCCCGACGCAGGTGATCGTCACTCCGCCGGCGTCCTCGACGACCTCCACCACGTCGGTGTTCAGGCGCACATCGGGTATGGCGGCGGCCAGCCGCTCGGGGAACGAGGAGTATCCGTCGCGGAAGGCATACAGCTTGGAGCCCAGCACCTTCTGCCACAGGAAGAAGAACTCGACCACCGAGATCACGCTGGCCGGCACGCCGGCTCCCCCGCGCACGGTGGGCTCGATGAGATAGTCGTACAGCTCACCGTCGAGGCCGCGCCGCCGGCAGTACTGCTCGGGCGTCTCGGTGTCGAAGGCGCCGGCGATCGACAGGTCCTCGTAGCTGAGCAGCTTGCGCAGCTTGAAGGAGTCCGCGGCGAGCCGGGCGACCTTCACCTTGGAGCCCAGCGACAGCAGCTTGGTGCGTGCTGCATCGATGACGAGCCGGTTGGCGCGCAGGTAGTGCATCTGGCTGCCGCGCATGAATCCCATCAACGAGTTCGCCGGTATCAGCTCGTCGGTCATGCCGATGTCGTCGATCAGGCGCATCACGCTGTCGTAGGCGGCCGGCAGGATCGTCGTTCCGGCTTCCATCAGATAACCGTCGCGCTTGATCGATAGCAGTTGTCCCCCAACACGATCCCGCGATTCCATCACGACGACGTCACAGCCGGCCTCTTGCAGCCGCCAGGCCGCCGCCAGCCCCGACGGGCCCGCGCCGACGACGTACACCTTCGACAATTCAGACATGCTGTGCACCTTATCAAACAGCAAGTTTGGTCATCAAACATTCTGTATGATCGGCTGGACAGTGCGTATACTGCGTCGCGTGGACGCTTCGACTCCTCGGCCGCTGCAACTGTCCCGGCCTCAACGCCGCAGCATGCTCAGCCGGCATTTCGTCGGCGTGGTCGAGGACCTGGTGGAGAACGGGCCGGGGTACGCCGACCTGAGCGTCGAGGCGATCATCACCGCGGGCGGAATCTCGCGCTCCACGTTCTACGTGTACTTCGAGGACAAGGGCGACCTACTGGTCGCCATGGCGCAGGACGTCATCGGTGACCTGCTGGCCGATGGCGCGTCCTGGTGGGAACTGCCCGTCGACGCGACGCGCGAGGATCTGCACAAGGCCCTGCGGGTGCCGATCGACACCTATCGCAAACACCGGACGATCCTGGGCACCGTCGCCGAGACCGCGGCCTACGACCCACGGGTGCGAGAACAGCAGCAAAAACTGATCGACCAAGTCGTCGTGGCGCTGACCA
>NZ_LZKE01000145.1:0-27368 GCF_001672675.1 Mycobacterium sp. E2327 | reverse complement strand
CGTGCATGAGGAAGTCAACGATGACCAGGGCATCCGCGAGGCGATGCTGGCCGTCCCCGGCACCACCGCGCAGCTGCAGTTGATGGCCCCGCTCGACGACTCGTCGACGATCGCGAAGTTCATGGAGAAGCGCGGCCCGGGCATCCAACAGATGGCCGTTCGGGTCAGCGATCTGGACACCATCTGCGAGCAGCTGCGCGGTGGTGCCGGGGACGGCCAGCATCGCCTCGCGGATGCCCTGGTCATCGTTGACTTCCTCATGCACGAGGATCATGCCGAGGTGGTCGTGATACCAGGTGATCGCGGCGTCGAGGTCGGCGACCGCAATGCCGACGTGGTCCAGGCCGGTCACCAAGGAGGTTGCCAGGAGGTGACGTGCATCAACTTGGTCGGTCGTCATCACACCACGGTAACGTGGCAGCAAAGATTCCGCTTCTCCAGGTAGCGGAAGAGGTCGTTGGTGCAGGCTCAGGAGGAACTCGTGACGACGTCGGTGATAGTTGCTGGGGCGCGGACGCCCATCGGCAAGTTGATGGGATCGCTGAAGGATTTCTCGGCCAGCGACCTGGGCGCCATCGCGATCGCGGGGGCCCTGGAAAAGGCGAAGTTGCCGGCGAGTGCGGTCGAGTACGTGATCATGGGCCAGGTGCTGACGGCGGGGGCCGGACAGATGCCGGCCCGGCAGGCGGCGGTCGCGGCGGGCATCGGCTGGGACGTTCCGGCGCTGACGATCAACAAGATGTGCCTGTCCGGCATCGACGCCATCGCGCTCGCCGACCAGCTCATTCGCGCCGGGGAGTTCGACGTCGTGGTGGCCGGCGGCCAGGAGTCGATGACCAAGGCGCCGCATTTGCTGATGGACAGCCGGGCGGGCTACAAGTACGGCGACGTCACGGTCCTGGACCACATGGCCTACGACGGCCTGCACGACGTGTTCACCGACCAGCCCATGGGCGCGCTCACCGAGCAGCGCAACGACCTCGACAAGTTCAGCCGTGCCGAGCAGGACGAGTACGCCGCGCGCTCGCACCAAAAGGCGGCCGCGGCCTGGAAGGACGGCGTCTTCACCGATGAAGTCGTGCCGGTGAATATCCCGCAGCGCAAGGGTGATCCGCTGCAATTCACCGAGGACGAGGGCATCCGGGCCAACACCACCGCGGAGTCCCTGGCCGGGCTCAAGCCGGCGTTTCGCCGCGATGGCACCATCACGGCCGGCTCGGCTTCGCAGATCTCCGACGGCGCGGCCGCGGTCGTGGTGATGAACAAGGCAAAAGCGCAGGAGCTGGGGCTTTCGTGGCTGGCCGAGATCGGCGCGCACGGCGTCGTGGCCGGACCGGATTCGACGCTGCAGTCCCAGCCCGCCAACGCGATCAAGAAAGCGCTCGGCCGCGAGGGGATTTCGGTCGACCAGCTCGACGTCGTCGAGATCAACGAGGCGTTCGCTGCGGTGGCCCTGGCCTCGACCCGCGAACTGGGCGTCGACCCCGAGCTCGTCAACGTCAACGGCGGTGCGATCGCGGTCGGGCACCCGATCGGGATGTCGGGCGCCAGGATCACGCTGCATGTGGCCCTGGAGTTGGCCCGCCGCGGCTCCGGCTATGGCGTTGCGGCCCTGTGCGGGGCGGGCGGTCAGGGCGACGCGCTGATCCTGCGGGCGGGCTGACCGGTTCCGAACTGGCCGGTAACTTTGCTGCGGGCAAGCGCGTCAAAACTGGTGTGATTTGTGCCATATCAGGTGTTTGCCGTCGGCACCCGGGTGGACCCGTGACCGCCGCGCCGTGACAAACTTGACGGCGTGACGCGTCCGCGACCCTCTATCGGGCCCGCACTTGCCGGTGCGGTCGATCTTTCCGGTCTCAAGCAGCGAGCCCAGCAGAGCGCTTCGTCGCCCGACGCGGCCGGGCCGGCGGCCCCGGGGGCAACCGAGGTCACCGAGGCCAACTTCGAGCAGGAAGTGCTGCTCCGGTCCGACGAAGTCCCGGTGGTGGTCGCGTTGTGGTCGCCGCGCAGTGACGCGTGTGTCCAGCTCGTCGAGACGCTGGCCGGCCTCGCGGCCGAGGACGACGGCAAGTGGTCGCTGGCGACGGTCAACGTCGACGTGGCCCCCAGGGTGGCCCAGATATTCGGCGTCGACGCGGTTCCGACGGTGGTCGCATTGGCCGCCGGGCAGCCGCTGTCCAGTTTCCAGGGTGTGCAACCGCCCGACCAGCTGCGACGCTGGGTGGACTCGCTGTTGCAGGCGACGGCCGGGAAACTAAGGGGCCCAAGCGGTTCCGAGCAGGCCGAAGTGGACCCGGAGTTGGCCCACGCCCGCCAGCAGCTCGAGGACGGCGACTTCGCCGGCGCCAAGGAGTCGTATCAGGCGATCCTGGACGCCAACCCGGCGAGCGCCGAAGCCAAGGGCGCGATCCGCCAGATCGACTTCCTCACGCGCGCAACGGCGCAGCGCCCCGACGCGGTCGCGGTGGCCGCCGCCGCTCCCGGCGACATCGACGCCGCTTTCGCGGCCGCCGACGTGGAGATCCTCAACCAGGATGTCGGCGCGGCGTTCGAGCGCTTGATTGCCTTGGTCCGCAGCACATCCGGCGACGAACGCACCCGGGTGCGCACCCGCCTGATCGAGTTGTTCGAACTGTTCGACCCCGCCGACCCGGAAGTCGTCGCCGGTCGGCGCAACCTCGCCAACGCGCTGTACTGAGTTTCCCTGCTCGCGCCGCTGCCGGTCCCTATTCGGGTTCGAGCCACAGCGCGGACGTGGGAGGCAGCACCATCACCGCCGAGGCGGGGCGGCCATGCCATGGGTCTTCGGTGGCGTCGACGCCGCCCATGTTGCCGATTCCCGAGCCGTTGTAGATGGTCGCGTCGGTGTTGAGCACCTCGCGCCAGCGGCCGGCGTACGGCAGCCCTAGGCGGTAGCCGCTGTGCTCCGAACCGGCGAAATTGAAGACGCACGCCATTACCGAGCCGTCTTTGCCGTAGCGCAGGAAACTCAGCACGTTGTTGGCCGAGTCGTTGGCGTCGATCCAGGAATAGCCCTCAGGAACGGTGTCCTGACTCCACAGGGCCGGGCGACTGCGATAAATCTCGTTGATGTCGCGCACGAAGCGCAAGACCCCGTTGGAGAAGCCCTGCTCATCGAGTTGCCACCAATCCAAGCCGTTCTGCTCCGACCACTCGGCGCGCTGAGCGAATTCCTGGCCCATGAACAACAATTGCTTGCCCGGGTGCGCCCACTGGTAGGCGAGCAGGCTACGCAGCCCCGCGGCCTTGACGTGGTTGTTGCCCGGCATGCGACCCCACAGGGTCCCCTTGCCGTGCACCACTTCGTCGTGACTGATCGGCAGCACGTAGTTCTCGCTGAACGCGTACAGCATCGAGAACGTCATCTCGTGATGGTGATAGCTGCGGTAGATCGGATCGCGGCCGATGTAGTCGAGCGTGTCGTGCATCCAGCCCATGTTCCACTTCATCGAAAAGCCAAGGCCGCCAAGGTTGGTCGGCCGCGTGACGCCCGGCCACGAGGTCGACTCCTCGGCGACGGTGACGATGCCGGGCGCGGCCTTGTGCGCGGTGGCGTTCATCTCCTGCAGGAACTGCACGGCCTCCAGGTTTTCCCGCCCGCCATAGATGTTGGGGGTCCAGCCGCCCTCGGGGCGCGAGTAGTCCAGGTACAGCATCGATGCGACTGCGTCCACCCGCAGGCCGTCCACGTGGAACTCCTCGAGCCAGTAGAGCGCGTTGGCGACCAGGAAGTTGCGCACCTCGGCGCGGCCGAAGTCGAAGACGTAAGTGCCCCAGTCGAGTTGCTCGCCGCGCTTGGGGTCGGCGTGCTCGTAGAGCGGGGTGCCGTCGAATCGCCCCAACGCCCACGCGTCCTTCGGGAAGTGCGCCGGCACCCAGTCCACGATCACGCCGATGCCGGCCCGGTGCAGGGCGTCGACCAGCCCCCGGAAGTCGTCGGGCGTGCCGAATCGAGAGGTCGGGGCGTAGTACGAGGTGACCTGGTATCCCCACGACCCCGCGAACGGGTGTTCGGCGACGGGCAGCAGCTCCACATGTGTGAACCCGTGCTCCACAACGTAATCCGTCAACTCACGGGCGAGCTGGCGGTAGCTCAGCCCCGGACGCCACGAACCGAGGTGCACCTCATAAGTGCTCATCGGCTCGAAAACCGGATTGCGCTGCGCGCGCCGCGCCATCCAGTCCGCGTCCTCCCACGTGTAGGTGCTGCGCGTGACGCGGGACGCGGTGTGCGGCGGGACCTCGGTGGCGAATGCCATGGGGTCGGCCCGCTCGGTCACGACCCCGTCGGCGCCGTGCACCCGGAACTTGTACAGGCCCTCCACCGGAAAGCCGGGCCAGAACAACTCCCACACCCCGGAGGAGCCGAGCACCCGCATCGGCGCGTCGTTGCCGGTCCAGCCGTTGAACTCCCCGATCAAGTTGACGCCCTTGGCGTTCGGCGCCCACACGGCGAACGAGACCCCGGTCACGACGCCATCGGCCGTCGTGAACGAGCGGGGGTGGGCGCCGAGGACTTCCCACAGCCGCTCGTGGCGGCCCTCGTTGAACAGATGCAGGTCGACCTCGCCCAGGGTGGGTAGGAAGCGGTAGGCGTCGGCGACGACGTACGGGTCGGACCCCTCGTAGGTCACCTCGAGCCGGTAGTCGATCAGGTTGGTGAACGGCAGGGCGACCGCGAACAGGCCGGCTTCGACGTGCTGCAGCGGGAACCGGTCCTCGCCGACCAGCGCGACGACTTCCCGCGCGTGCGGGCGAAACGCGCGGATCACCGTGTGATCGCCGTACTCATGGGCACCGAGGATGCCGTGCGGGTTGTAGTGCGCGCCGGCCACCAGGCGCGCCAAGTCGGCCGGATCGGGGGCCAGATTCAGTCCGGCCAGTTCGTCGGTTCGGCTCACAGCCCGTCACCTCCTACGCAGCAGCGTGATTCGCGATTCGTAAGGTATGAGCGGCATGTTGATGATGTGTGCGACCGCCTGCCCGGGATCGAGGCGAATGTAATTGGATTGCCCCCATTGAAATTCCTGACCGCTGATCTCGTCACGCACCCAAAAACGCTCATAAGGTTCCATACCCAATGCGGCCATGTCCAACCACAGCGTCGCTTCCTCGGGCCCGAACGCGTTGAGCGTCACCACCACCAGCACGCAGTCGCCGGTGGCCGGGTCGAACTTGCTGTACGCAAGCACCGCGTCGTTGTCCACGCCATGGAAATGGATCGTGCGCAGCTGCTGAAGCGCCGGGTGCAGCCGTCGAATCATGTTGAGCCGCTTGATGAAGGGTTCGAGTGATCGGCCTTCGGCCAGCGCACCCGCGAAGTCGCGGGGACGCAATTCGTACTTCTCGGAGTCCAAATACTCCTCGCTGCCCTCGCGCACCGCGCGGTGTTCGAACAGCTCGTAACCGGAGTACACGCCCCAGGCGGGTCCCATGGTCGCCGCCAGCACTGCGCGGATGGCGAACATGCCCGGGCCGTTGTGCTGCAGCGTCGCATGCAGGATGTCGGGGGTGTTGACGAACAGGTTCGGCCGGCGAAAGTCGGCGAGGGCGGCGATGTCGTTGCCGAATTCGGTGAGCTCCCATTTGGACGTGCGCCAGGTGAAGTAGCTGTAAGACTGCGTGAAGCCGAGCTTGGCCAGCCCGTATTGCCGAACCGGCGGCGTGAAGGCCTCCGAGAGGAAGAGCACGTCGGGGTCGGCGTCCTTGACCTGACCGATCAGCCAGGCCCAGAAGTCGGGCGGCTTGGTGTGCGGATTGTCGACCCGAAAGAACTTGATGCCGTGGTCAATCCAGTGCCGGACCACCCGCAGCACTTCGTCGTAGAGACCCGCCGGGTCGTTGTCGAAGTTGATCGGATAGATGTCCTGGTACTTCTTCGGCGGGTTCTCCGCGTAGGCGATCGTTCCGTCGGGCAGTTCGGTGAACCACTGCCGGTGTTCGCGGGCCCACGGATGGTCGGGCGCGCACTGCAACGCCAGGTCCAGCGCCACCTCCATGCCCAGATCGCGTGCGGCGGAGACGAAGTCGTCGAAGTCGTCGATCGTGCCCAGGTCCGGGTGTATCGCGTCGTGGCCGCCCTCGTCGCTGCCGATCGCCCACGGGGATCCCACGTCGCCGGGCGCGGCCGTCGGGGAGTTGTTGCGGCCCTTGCGATGTACCTTGCCGATCGGATGGATCGGCGGGAGGTAGACGACGTCGAAGCCCATGTCCGCGATCCGCGGGAGCTGGGCGGCAGCGGTGGCGAAGGTGCCGTGCACGGGCTTGCCGTTCTTGTCCCAGCCGCCCGTCGAGCGCGGGAACATCTCGTACCACGCGCCGAAGCGGGCCAGCGGACGGTCCACCCACACCCCGAACTGCTCGCCGCGGGTGACCAGGTCGCGCAATGGATACTCCGCCAGAAGATCCTCGATTTCGGGGGCCAGCGCCAGCGCGGTGCGGGTGACCGGGTCCCCGGGCGCCCGCAGCGCCTTGGCCGCCGCGAGTAGCGGGTCGCGCTGCGCCCGCGGCACACCGGTCGCGGCACGCTCGAACAGCGCGGCTCCCACCAGTAGGTCGTTGGACAGCTCGGTCGCGCCCTGTCCGGCGTCGAGCTTCGCGACCAGCCCGTGCCGCCACGAGTGAATGGGGTCCCCCCACCCGTCGACGCGGAAGGTCCACAGCCCGACCCGGTCGGGGGTGAACACCCCGTGGAAAACGTAGGGTTCCTCGCCCTCGGTCATCGGGAGCAGCAGCGGCTTGACGCGCTGCTCGGCGGCCTTGCCGTCGACCGCCGGTGCGGTCCGTTCGGGGGCCTGAACGGCCTTGATTCGGCGCGTTTCGGTTACCTGCGGATAGCGCTGGCCGTGATAGCGCACGACCAGGGTCGCCGCGACCGCCTCGTGGCCTTCTCTGAAGACCGCGGCGCTGACCGGGACCATCTCACCGACCACCGCCTTGGCGGGGTATGCGCCGCAGGATACGACGGGCTGGACGTTGTCGATCTCGACACGACCGGGCACAACCACTCCGTTTCGATTGTGTGGCGAGACCGCGCTGTGCTTCGCCGCGGAACGCCTCGCCTCTCAGAAACTTCCTGCCGTGGGACTTCATCTAACGGAACCGCATCGTTGCGGCCCCGTCACTAACCGATACCCAGCCTAGTGGGCGATCACACACCGGCGAATACGAACGAGCACTCGCTGGACCTGCGAGCGGCGAAATCCTCAGTAAGGTAATGACGTGTGAAAGCCCTTCGCCGCTTTACCGTCCGTGCTCATTTGCCCGAGCGTCTCGCCGCGCTGGATCAGCTTTCGACCAACCTGCGGTGGTCGTGGGACAAGCCCACCCAAGACCTGTTCGCGACCATCGACACGGAGCTGTGGGCGCGCTGCGGCTGCGATCCGGTGGCGCTGCTTGGCGCGGTGAGCCCGGCGCGACTGGACGAGTTGGCGCTCGACGACGGGTTCCTGGGCCGGCTCGACGCGCTTTCCGCCGACCTGAACGATTACCTGAGCCGTCCGCTCTGGTATCAGCAGCGCCAGCACGCGGGTGCCGCGATGCCGGCCGCGATCGCGTACTTCTCGATGGAGTTCGGCGTCGCCGAGGTGCTACCCAACTATTCGGGCGGCCTGGGCATCCTCGCCGGAGACCACCTGAAGTCCGCGTCCGATCTGGGCGTCCCGTTGATCGCGGTGGGCCTCTACTACCGCTCCGGATACTTCCGGCAGTCGCTGACCGCGGACGGCTGGCAGCACGAGACCTATCCGGCGCTGGACCCGCAGGGGCTGCCGCTGCGGCTGCTCACCGACTCCGCGCGCAATCCGGTGCTGGTGGAGCTGACGCTGCCCGACTCTGCGCAGCTGCGGGCGCGGGTCTGGGTCGCGCAGGTGGGAAGGGTTCCGCTGCTGCTGCTGGACTCCGACGTCCCCGAGAACGAGCACGAACTGCGCGGCGTCACCGACCGGCTCTACGGCGGCGACCAGGAACATCGGATGCGCCAGGAGATCCTGGCCGGCATCGGCGGGGTGCGGGCGATCCGGGCGTTCACCGCGATCGAGGGGCTGCCCGCCCCCGAGGTGTGGCACATGAACGAGGGGCACGCCGGCTTCCTCGGGACCGAACGCATCCGCGAGCTGATCACCGATTCCGGACTGGACTTCGACACCGCGCTGACCGTCGTGCGGTCGGCCACCGTGTTCACCACCCACACGCCGGTACCCGCCGGCATCGACCGGTTCCCGATCGACATGGTGCGGCTGTACTTCGACGACGGCCTGGGCGACGACGGGAAGGCCAAGGGCGCGCCCACCCTGCTGCCGGGCGTGCCGACGGCCCGCATCCTCGAGCTCGGCGCCGAGGACGATCCCACCAAGTTCAACATGGCCCACATGGGACTGCGGCTGGCGCAACGGGCCAACGGCGTCTCGTTGCTGCACGGGCGGGTCAGCCGTGCGATGTTCAACGAGCTGTGGCCGGGATTCGATTCGGCCGAGGTGCCGATCGGCTCGATCACCAACGGCGTTCACGCCCGCACCTGGGCGGCGCCGCAATGGTTGCAGCTGGGCCGCGAGCTGGCCGGGTCGGATTCGTTCGGCGATCCGGGCGTGTGGCTGCGGGTCCAGGAGGTCGACGCCGGCCACCTGTGGTGGATCCGCTCGCAACTGCGGTCGCTGCTGGTCGAGGATGTCCGGCGGCGGTTACGCCGCTCGTGGCAGGAGCGCGGCGCCCCGGACGCCGAACTGGGTTGGATCGCAAAGGCTTTCGACCCCGACGTGCTCACCGTCGGGTTCGCCCGGCGGGTGCCGACCTACAAGCGGCTGACGCTGATGCTGCGCGATCCGGATCGGCTCGAACAACTGCTGCTCGACAAGGACAGGCCGATCCAGCTGATCGTTGCCGGCAAGTCGCACCCGGCCGACGACGGCGGCAAGGCGCTGATCCAGCAGGTGGTGCGCTTCGCCGACCGGCCGGAGGTGCGACACCGCATCGCGTTTCTGCCCGACTACGACATGTCGATGGCCCGGCTGCTGTATTGGGGTTGCGACGTCTGGCTGAACAACCCGTTGCGCCCCCTGGAGGCTTGCGGCACTTCGGGCATGAAGAGTGCGCTTAACGGCGGGCTGAACCTGTCCATCCGCGACGGCTGGTGGGACGAGTGGTACGACGGCGAAAACGGTTGGGAGATACCGACCGCCGACGGCGTGGCCGACGAGTCCCGTCGCGACGACCTGGAATCCACCGCGCTGTACAACCTGCTAGAGCAGTCGGTCGCGCCGAAGTTCTACGAGCGCAACGAACACGGGGTCCCGCCGCGGTGGATCGAAATGGTGCGCCACACCCTGCAGACCCTCGGCCCGAAGGTGTTGGCGTCCCGCATGGTTCGCGACTACGTCGAGCAGTACTACACGCCGGCGGCCGAATCGCTGCGCAGAACCACGGCGGCCGAAGACGGCGGCGCGGAATTCGACGCGGCCCGCGAGCTGGCCGTCTATCGCCGGCGCGCCCACGAGGCATGGCCCAAGATCACCATCACCGACGTCGACAGCACCGGCCTGCCGGACACCCCGGTGCTCGGCTCCAAGCTGACGCTGACCGCGACCGTGCAGCTGGACGGGCTGGCGCCCGACGAGGTGACGGTCCAGGCGCTGGTGGGCAGGGTGGACACCGGCGACGCGCTGCTGGACCCCGTCACTGTCGAGATGTCCTACGCCGGCACCGCCGAGGGCGGCAACCAGGTCTTCTCGACGACCACGCCGCTGCCGCTCGCCGGAGCGGTCGGATACACGGTGCGGGTGCTGCCCAACAACCCCATGCTCGCGGCCAGCAACGAGCTCGGTCTGGTCACCCTGGCCCGCTAGCCGCGGGTGCGCGCAGCCGCTCCAGCGCGGCGCGGACCTGCGCCGCATTGGTGGTCTGCCAGAACGGCGGCAGCGACGCGCGCAGGTAGCCGGCGTAGCCGGCGGTCACCATCCGTGAGTCGAGGACCGCGACGACGCCGCGGTCGGTGACGCGGCGCAGCAGCCGGCCCGAGCCCTGGGCCAGCAGCAGCGCGGCATGGTTGGCGGCGACGGCCATGAAGCCGTTGCCGCCGCGCGCGGCCACCGCGCGCTGCCGCGCGCCCAGCAGCGGGTCGTCGGGCCGCGGGAACGGGATGCGGTCGATCAGTACCAGCGACAGCGACGGCCCCGGCACGTCGACGCCCTGCCATAGCGACAGCGTGCCGAACAGGGAGGTCTCCTCGTCGGCGCTGAACTGCTCGACCAGCGCCGAGGTGCTGTCGTCGCCCTGGCACAACACCGGCGTCGACAACCGCCCGCGCATGGCCTCCGCGGCGGCCCGGGCGGCCCGCATCGACGAGAACAGGCCCAGGGTGCGCCCGCCTGCGGCGGTGATCAGCTCGGCGATCTCGTTCAGCTGCTCCGCCGACCCGGTGCCGTCCCGCCCCGGCGGCGGCAGATGGGCGGCCACGTACAGGATTCCGGCCTTGGCGTGGTCGAACGGCGACCCGACATCCAGGCCGCGCCAGGGGGCGTCGCCCTCCCCGCCGGCCAGGCCCCAGGAGGCGGCCATCGCGTCGAATGACCCGCCGATGGCCAGCGTCGCCGACGTCAACACCGTCGTCGAACGCGAGAACACCTCGTTGCGCAGCAAGCCGGCGACCGACAGCGGCGCCACCCGCAACACGGGTCGCACCGAACCCCGATTGTCCTCGTGTTCGAGCCAGACCACGTCGGTGCGATCCGGGATCGGCGGGGTGAACGACGTGAGGATCCGCGAGGTGGTGTCGGAGATTTCGCTCAGCGCCGCAACGGCTTCGGCGCGCGCCGACGCGGCCCTGCTGTCGCTCGTGGTGTCGATCGCCGAGCGCGCCGCGGTGGCGACGTCGCGCAGCGCGGTCAGGTAGGTCGCCATCTCGTCGTCGAGGCGGTCGATGCGGCCCGGCGTGCCGTCGTGGATGGCCGCGGCGAAGTTGGCGGTCGTCGCTTCGAGTCGTTGCACCAGTTCGGGTTCCACCAGCCGGGTGATTCGCCGCGCGGCCACGCCGAGGGCGGCTGACGTCAGCTCGGCGGTGGCCACCGACGTCACCCGGTCGACGAGCTCGTGCGCCTCATCGACCACCAGCAGCGCATGCTCCGGCAGCACCGCCGATTCCGCGACGGCGTCGATGGCCAGCAGCGCGTGATTGGTGACGACGACATCGGCCCGGCCGGCCTCCGCGCGTGCCCGCTCGGAGAAGCACTCGGCGCCGAACGGGCAGCGCGCCACGCCCAGGCATTCCCGCGCCGAGACGCTGACCTGCGACCAGGATCGGTCCGGCACGCCGGGCTTGAGGTCGTCGCGGTCACCCGAACCCGTCGTCGACGCCCAGGCGGTGAGGCGTTGCACGTCGCGGCCAAGCGCGCTGACCGCCACGGGATCGAAGAGCTCGTCCTGGGGTCGCTCGTCGTCCGACTCGCCGGCCACCGCGCCGTTATGGATCTTGTTCAGGCACAGATAGTTTCGTCGGCCCTTCAGCAGCGCGAAGCGGGGCCGGCGCGGCAGCGCATCGGCGAGCGAGTCGGCCAGCCGGGGCAGGTCGCGGTCGACGAGCTGACGCTGCAGCGCGATCGTCGCCGTCGACACGACGACCGGCGCCTCGTCGGTGACCGCGCGGACGATCGCGGGAACCAGGTAGGCCAGCGACTTGCCGGTGCCGGTGCCGGCCTGCACGACGAGATGCTCGCCGGTCTCGAAGGCCCGCTCGACCGCGCCGGCCATCTCGACCTGCCCGGGGCGCTCGCTGCCGCCGAGCGCGGCCACGGCGACGGCGAGCAACCCGGACACGGACAGGTCGGACGTGGTCATGGCCTCGCTCTCAGGCCCGGACCTGGGTCGTCGGGATCGCTGGCTCGCCGTGCGAGAGGTTCAACCCCTCCCACGGCAGGCTGCGCAGGCCCGAGGCCACCAGCTCCCGCGCCGCCGCCAGGTCCGCGTCGAACACCGCTTCGCCGCCGCGGACCAGCGGCGTCGTCACCGCCCGACACGGCTCGGTGGTCTCCGGGGGGCGGCCCGCCGGATAGACCACCTCCTCGGTGATCGTGCCGGTCGGGCGCGCCAGGCGCAGCGCCTCTTTGCGGCCGCCGTGGGATTCCTTGTGGCTGCTTCGCTTTTGCACGGGCATGCCGTCCACCTCGACCAGCTTGTAGACCATGCTCGCGGTCGGCGCGCCCGAGCCGGTGACCAGCGACGTGCCGACGCCGTAACTGTCGACCGGCTCGGCGCGCAGCGCGGCGATGCTGAACTCGTCGAGATCGCCGGACACCACGATGCGGGTTAGGCTGGCTCCCAGCCCGTCGAGCTGGTCGCGCACCTGCCGGGCGAGCACGCCGAGCTCACCGGAGTCGATGCGGACGGCGCCGAGCCCGGTGCCGGCGGCCGCCACCGCGTTGGCCACGCCGGTCGTCACGTCGTAGGTGTCTACCAGCAGCGTGGTGCCGGCGCCCAGCGCGTCGACCTGGGCCCGAAAAGCCGCGACCTCGTCCGGGCCGTCTCGATGCGTGTGCAGCATGGTGAACGCGTGCGCGGAGGTGCCTTCGGCGGGAATGCCGTACCGGCGCTGCGCCTCCAGGTTGGACGACGCGGCGAAGCCGGCGATGTAGGCGGCGCGGGCCGCGGCGACCGCCGCCTGCTCGTGGGTTCGGCGCGACCCCATCTCGACCAGCGGGCGATCCCCGGCGGCGCTGACCATGCGCGCCGCCGCCGAGGCGATCGCCGTGTCGTGGTTGAAGATCGACAGCGCCAACGTCTCGAGAACGACGCATTCGGCGAAGCTGCCGTGCACCGAAAGCACCGGCGATCCGGGGAAGTACAGCTCGCCTTCGGCGTAGCCGTCGATATCGCCGCCGAACCGGAAATCGCGCAGGTAAGCCACGGTGTCCGGGTCGAGGAAGCGGGCCAGCAATTCGCAGGCGTCGTCGTCGAACCTGAACTGCGGCAACGCTTCCAGGAGCCGGCCGGTCCCGGCGACCACGCCGTAGCGGCGCCCGTCGGGGAGCCGGCGGGCGAACAGTTCGAACGTGGTCCGGCGGTTGGCGGTGCCGTCGCGCAGCGCCGCCGCCAGCATGGTCAACTCGTACTTGTCGGTCAGTAGCCCGGCGAGGACCGGCTGGTTCATTCCGCAACGGTAACGGCTGGCGGCGACGGGGGTGTGTCTCGGTATCGTAGGGGCCATGGTTGTTGCGTCAGCGCCCACGAAACCGGGCACTACCGGGCAACGCGAGGCGGCTCCGGTGGACGTCACGGCCAGCCCGTGGGTCACCGTCGTGTGGGATGACCCGGTCAACCTGATGACCTATGTGACGTACGTCTTCCAGAAGTTGTTCGGCTACAGCGAGCCGCACGCCACCAAGCTGATGCTGCAGGTGCACAACGAGGGCAAGGCGGTGGTGTCGGCGGGCAGCCGGGAATCCATGGAAGTCGACGTGTCCAAGCTGCACGCCGCGGGTTTGTGGGCGACGCTGCAGCAGGACCGGTGAGGTTCCAGGTAATCCGGGACTCCTTGTGCGCAAATGGAAGCGCGTCGAGACCGCCAACGGTCCCCGTTTTCGGTCCGCCTTGGCCGCTCATGAGGCCGCCCTGCTCACCAACCTGGTGAGCGCGATGATCGGCCTGCTCGACGAACGCGAATCTTCCTCGCCCACAGACGAACTCGAGGAGATCACCGGCATCAAGACCGGCCATGCCGAACCGCCAGGTGATCCGACGCTGCGTCGGCTGCTGCCGGATTTCCACAATCCGGACGAACTCGACGACCAGGCGGCCGACCAAACGCTCGACGGCCTCAACGCCGCGCTGCGCAGCCTGCACGAGCCGGAGATCATCGCGGCCAAACGCGCTGCGGCGCAACGGGTCCTGGACACCGTTCCGGGCGATGGCGGCCGCTTCGAGCTGACCGAGGACGACGCGAACGCCTGGATCGCGGCGGTCAACGACCTCCGGCTGACGTTGGGGGTCATGCTCGAGATCGGGCCGGAGGGCCCGGAGCGCCTGCCGGCCGACCATCCACTGGCCGTGCACTTCGACGTCTACCAGTGGCTGACCGTCCTGCAGGAGTATCTGGTTTTGGCCTTGATGGGGCGCCGGTGATGTGGATGACGGCCGGATGAACGGCATCACCGACGTCGCGGGCATCCGTGTCGGCCACTACCAGCGGCTCGACCCCGACGCGTCGCTGGGCGCCGGGTGGGCCTGCGGGGTGACGGTCGTGCTGACGCCGCCCGGGACGGTCTGCGGTGTCGATTGCCGCGGGGGCGCGCCCGGCACCCGGGAGACCGATCTGCTGGATCCGGCCAACACCGTGCGGTTCGTCGACGCGGTGTTGCTCGCCGGCGGCAGCGCCTACGGCCTGGCCGCCGCCGACGGCGTCATGCGCTGGCTCGAGGAGAACGACCGCGGTGTGGCCATGGACGGCGGCGTCGTCCCCATCGTGCCGGGAGCGGTGATCTTCGACCTGCCGGTCGGCGGTTGGGACCGCCGGCCGACGGCCGACTTCGGGTACGCGGCCTGCGCCGCCGCCGGGGCCGGCGAGGTGGCCGTCGGGACCGTCGGCGCGGGGGTCGGCGCGCGGGCGGGGGTGCTCAAGGGCGGCGTCGGGTCGGCCTCGACGACGTTGCCGTCCGGGGTCACCGTCGGCGCCGTCGTCGTGGTGAACTGCGCCGGCGAGGTCGCGGACCGGGCGACCGGCCTGCCGTGGATGGCGGACCTGATCCGGGACTTCGCGCTGACGCCGCCGCCCGCCGAGCAGATCGACGCGTTCGCGCAGTTGCCGTCGCCGCTGAGCCCCGAGCACCCGCTGAACACCACCATCGCCGTGGTCGCGACCGACGCCGCGCTCAGCCCGGCCGCGTGCCGGCGCGTCGCGATCGCCGCCCAGGACGGCCTGGCCCGGACCATCCGCCCGGCGCACACCCCGGTGGACGGCGATACGGTGTTCGCGCTGGCGACGGGGGCGGTCGAGGTGGCCCCGGCCGTCGCTTCGAAGCCGCCGCCCGCCGCCTTCCTGCCCGAGACGGGGCTGGTCACCGAGGTCGGTGCGGCCGCGGCCGACTGCCTGGCCCGCGCGGTGCTGGCCGGGGTGTTCGCCGCCGAGTCGGTGGCCGGTATACCGACCTACCGCGACGTGTTGCCCGGAGCATTCGCCGGAAGGAAACCGTGACCTACTCGCGCCGCACCGACGTCAACCGGTGCCTATGCCGGTAGCCTGGACGATGCCGAGAACGCTCTAGAAGGGCAGCTATGGGCATGACGCGCCGGCGACGATGCAGAGCGCAGCGATGAGGAGGAGCGGCGCTCAATGAGCGGACATGTCGGCCAGCCGCGCACACCGGCACCCAAGTCGAAAAAACGACCCCAGTGGGTGGTCGGCGGGGCCACGATCCTCACCTTCGTGGCCCTGCTGTATCTGGTCGAGCTGATCGACCAGCTGATGGGCGGCCGACTGGATTCCAACGGCATCAGGCCGCTCACCCCCGACGGCCTCTGGGGCATCATCTTCGCGCCGGTTCTGCACGCCAACTGGCAGCACCTGATGGCCAACACGGTGCCGCTGCTGGTGCTCGGCTTCCTGATGACGCTGGCGGGATTGTCGCGCTTCGTCTGGGCCACGGTGATTGTCTGGGTGTTGGGCGGCTTCGGCACCTGGCTGATCGGCAACGTGGGAAGCGCTTGCGGGCCGACGGATCACATCGGGGCGTCCGGCCTCATCTTCGGCTGGCTCACGTTTTTGCTGGTCTTCGGGATATTCGTGCGCAAGTTCACCGACATCGTCATCGGGTTGGTGGTGTTGTTCGCCTACGGCGGGGTGCTGCTCGGCGCGATGCCGGTGCTCCACCAGTGCGGCGGGGTGTCCTGGCAGGGGCATCTGAGCGGTGCGGTCGCCGGCGTGGTGGCGGCCTATCTGCTCTCCGCCCCGGAGCGCAAGGCCCGCGAAAAGAAAGCCGGCGCGCGGCGGACCAAGACATGAGTTCGCCGTTGGCGCCCGTCGGGGTCTTCGACTCCGGCGTCGGGGGGCTGACCGTCGCGCGGGCGATCATCGACCAGCTGCCCGACGAGGACATGATCTACGTCGGCGACACGGCCAACGGTCCCTACGGCCCGCTCTCCATTTCCGAGGTGCGCGCGCACGCGCTGGCCATCGGTGACGACCTGGTCGACCGCGGCGTCAAGGCGCTGGTGATCGCCTGCAACACGGCGTCGGCGGCCTGCCTGCGCGACGCCCGGGAGCGCTACGACGTGCCCGTCGTCGAGGTGATCCTGCCGGCGGTGCGGCGCGCGGTCGCCACCACCCGCAACGGGCGCATCGGGGTCATCGGCACCCGGGCGACCATCAACTCGCACGCCTATCAGGACGCGTTCGCCGCCGCCCGGGACACAGAGATCACTGCGGTGGCCTGCCCGCGGTTCGTCGACTTCGTCGAGCGCGGGGTGACGAGCGGGCGCCAGGTGCTCGGGCTCGCGGAGGGCTACCTGGAGCCGCTGCAGCGTGCGCAGGTGGACACCCTGGTGCTCGGATGCACGCACTACCCGCTGCTGTCCGGGCTGATCCAACTGGCGATGGGCGAGAACGTCACGCTGGTGTCCAGCGCCGAGGAAACCGCCAAGGAGGTGCTGCGGGTGCTCACCGAAACGGACCTGCTGCGCCCGCATGACGCGCCGCCCGCCACGAGGGTTTTCGAGGCCACCGGCGACCCCGAGGCCTTCACCAAACTGGCCGCGCGGTTTCTGGGTCCCGCGGTGACCGGCGTGCAACCGGTGCATCAAACCCGCGCCCGCTAGCGCGCCGGGAGATTCTGGTCACACCAAAGCGGCCATGTTTTCTCCATCGCCCCATCGGGCATGGCACAGTAGTGTCCGTGCGAATAACCGTGCTCGGCTGCTCGGGCAGCGTGACCGGTCCGGATTCGCCTGCATCGGGTTATCTGCTTCGGGCACCGGATACCCCGCCGCTGGTACTCGACTTCGGCGGCGGTGTTTTGGGCGCGCTGCAGCGCTACGCCGATCCCGGTTCGGTGCACGTGTTGTTGTCACACCTGCACGCCGATCACTGCCTTGACGTACCGGGCCTGTTCGTGTGGCGCCGCTACCATCCGTCGAAGCCGCTCGGCAAGGCGCTGCTGTACGGCCCCGGCGACACCTGGTCCCGGCTGGGCGCCGCATCATCGCCCTACGGCGGCGAGATCGACGACTGCTCCGACATTTTCGACGTACGGCATTGGGTCGACGGCGAGCCGGTGACGTTCGGCGCGATTACGGTGACGCCGCGGGTGGTGGCACACCCCACCGAGTCGTACGGCTTGCGGATCACCGACCCCAGTGGTGCGTCGTTCGTCTACAGCGGCGACACCGGCCTCTGCGATCAGCTGGTCGAGCTGGCCCGCGGCGCCGACGTCTTCCTCTGCGAGGCCTCCTGGACACATGCGGCGGATCGGCCGCCCGCGCTGCACATGTCCGGCACGGAGGCCGGCCGGGTCGCGAGGCAGGCCGGCGTGCACGAGCTGCTGCTGACGCACATCCCACCGTGGACATCGCGCGAGGACGTGATCACCGAGGCCAAGGCCGAATTCGACGGTCCCGTGCACGCGGTGGTCTGCGGTGAGACGTTCGATGTCCGCCGCTCCGAAAGGGTCTGACCCCCCGGCGTTGGCTAGGGTTACTGGGTGTCCAAACGAGAAGACGGCCGCCTCGACGACGAGCTTCGCCCCGTCGTCATCACCCGCGGATTCACCGACCACCCGGCGGGTTCGGTACTGATCGAATTCGGCCACACCAAGGTCATGTGCACGGCCAGCGTGACCGAAGGGGTGCCGCGCTGGCGCAAGGGATCGGGGCTGGGCTGGCTGACCGCCGAGTACGCGATGCTGCCGTCGGCCACCCACACGCGCTCCGACCGCGAATCGGTCAAGGGCCGGCCGAGCGGGCGGACCCAGGAGATCAGCAGGCTGATCGGCCGGTCGCTGCGGGCGTGCATAGACCTGCGGGCGTTGGGGGAGAACACGATCGCCGTCGACTGCGACGTGTTGCAGGCCGACGGCGGTACCCGCACCGCGGCCATCACCGGCGCCTACGTTGCCCTGGCCGACGCGGTGACCTACCTGTCGGCGGCGGGCAAGCTTTCGGACCCGCGCCCGCTGTCGTGTGCCATCGCGGCCGTCAGCGTCGGCGTCGTCGACGGCCGGATCCGGGTCGACCTGCCCTACGAGGAGGACTCCCGCGCCGAGGTGGACATGAACGTCGTAGCCACCGACACCGGAACTTTGGTGGAGGTTCAGGGGACCGGCGAGGGCGCGACGTTCCCACGCTCGACGCTCGACAAGCTGCTGGACGTGGCGCTGGCCGCATGCGACAAGTTGTTCGCCGCCCAGACTGAGGCTCTGGCGCTGCCGTACCCCGGGGTGCTGCCCGAGGGACCGACGCCGTCGAAGGCGTTCGGCAGCTGATTCGACTGCTGGTCGCCAGCCGCAACCCCAAGAAGCTGGCCGAACTGCGCCGCGTGCTCGACGGCGCAGGTTTGTCGCGGTTGACGTTGGTTTCGCTGGACGACGTGGCGCCGTTTGACGAGGCGCCCGAAATCGGTGCGACGTTCGAAGACAACGCGCTGGCCAAGGCGCGCGATGGGTTCGGCGCGACAGGTCTGGCGTGCGTGGCCGACGACTCGGGCTTAGAGGTGGCCGCGATGAACGGGATGCCCGGCGTGCTGTCCGCGCGCTGGTCCGGCAACCACGGCGACGACGCGGCCAACACCGCGCTGCTGCTGGCGCAGTTGCGTGACGTTCCCGACGACCGGCGCGGCGCGGCGTTCGTGTCCGCCTGCGCGCTGGTGTCCGCGTCCGGGGAGGTTGTCGTCCGCGGCGAGTGGCCCGGCTCGATCGCGCGGGAGGCGCGCGGCGACGGCGGGTTCGGCTACGACCCGGTGTTCGTTCCCGACGGCAGCGACCGCACCGCGGCGGAGTTGAGCCCGGCGGAGAAGGATGCGGTGTCGCATCGCGGTCGCGCGCTCGCGCTGTTGGTGCCGGCGCTTGGGGCGCTCGCCTGAGCGGCGCCTGTAAGCACATACGCCACATCAGCCTCCGCAACGGAGCGGTTGACTTTCTGCCCGCCTCACAGCGACAGGCCGTCAACCGGAGTCGCTATGAGGCGGGCACAAAGGGTGTCGCCGCCGGGAGAGATGAAGTGGCAGATGTGACTCAAAGCCCGAAGCGCGCTTTGACGGCCTTCGTCTGGAAATGCTCGACGATGATGCCGAGCAGCGGGATGGTGCCGGAGAGCAGCACGCCGATGGTCTTGCCGATCGGCCAGCGCACCTTGATCGCGAGGTTGAACGCCGCCAACACGTAGGCGAAATAGACCCAGCCGTGCACGACTTCGATCCAGCGGATCTCGTGATGGAACGCCAGGTGCGAGACGATCTCGTAGCACAGCGCGATGAGCCACAGACCCGTCGTCCACGCCATCACCCGGTAGGCGAGCAACGCGGTGCGGATCTTCTCGACGGGAAAGGCGGGCGCGGGCGCGCCCGGCGTCTCGGGTGTGCTCATGCGGTGGTCCTGTTCTCCTTCTGTGCGTCTTTCTGGGCGAGCTCGGCGAGGTAAGCGTTGTACTCCCGCAGCGCGGGATCGTCGGTCGGTGGCGGCGCCGGCTTGGGCCGCTCGGGCAGCAGGCCCGCGGGTATCTCGGTCATCCCGGCGCTGTTGTGCGCTTGCGGCGGCTCCTCCTCGTAGCGCACGAACTTGCGGTACGCGTAGACGCAGAACCAGGCGAACAGCGGCCACTGCAGCGCGTAGCCCAGGTTCTGGTAGGTGCCAGAGACCGACTGAAACCTCGTCCACTGCCACCAGCCCAGGGCCAGACAGCCGCACGCCGCGACGATCACCAAAGCGATCAGCGCGGGCCTGCGACGGCGGGTAGTCGGCACCCCTTGAACGTACCGCTCACGATTTCGGCCCGACGAATTCGTCGAGGCGCGCGGTACGATCGGCTCCGCCGCGGGCGTGGCGAAATTGGCAGACGCGATGGTTTTAGGTGCCATTGCTCGAAAGAGCTTGAGGGTTCGAGTCCCTCCGCCCGCACCCATGTTTATGCGCCAAATAACGGTTACTGGCTAGAGGGGTTGCCTTAACTCCCTTAGCTGCCCTAGGGCGTAAGACCCTCCCAATCTGGGTACTTCTTTTGACTGTTGGGCACGTGAGCGTGCCCGAGCATTTAGGTAGAAGGAGCCGCCCAGGTGGGCTGGCATCATGCAAATCAGGCCGGAGTGCCGGGCGGGGCGACCGGCACGTGAATCGCGACGACGACCGGAACCTCACTGAAGCAGTTGGCGAGACCACTGCTGATTTTGGCGACCAGTTCCTTGATGAATCTGATGACGGTTCGACCGCTGCCGTGGCGGAAACTGTCGAAGCATTGCCGAGCGGATCGGCACTGCTCGTCGTGAAGCGTGGCCCGAACGCCGGTTCTCGATTCTTGCTCGATCAGCCAGTCACCTCGGCGGGACGCCATCCCGACAGCGAGATTCTGCTGGACGACATCACCGTGAGCCGTCGCCATGCCGAGTTTCGCCTCGCAGAGGACGGTAGCTGGACCGTCGCCGACGTCGGAAGCCTCAACGGCACATACGTTAACCGTCGGCCGGTGGACTCAGCGGTGCTGGCGAACAACGATCAAGTGCAGATCGGTAAGTTCCGGCTCGTCTTCCTGACCGGATAAGTCGGACGGGCGACGTCGATAATCCAGCCCGACACGTCGTCGCGTCGGCGCCAAACGGCCCCACGTTTCGTCGCCCACTGCGCGGGTAACCGCGTTGAACCGCAATTAGGAAGGCGCGTCATGGCCACCGCACAGGACCCACTCGAGCAAGCCATCGACCGCGCGGAAAGCCGGGCTGCCGCGGCTCGCGAACGGGCCGCCCTTGCCGGCCTGTCGGCGGCCCGCAGCTTCGAGGAGTCCGCGCGCCAGCACGAGCGAGTCGCGCAGGTGCAAGACGTGACTGTCGCACAAGGCGTGTCCGACACGGAGGAGCACCGCAAATCCGCCTCCCGCCACCGTCAGGCGGCGGCCGAAGATCGAGCGCTGGCACAGCTGAAGCGAAAAGAGTCCGAGGCTGACTTGTCTCTAGACATCGACTGAAGGTACTTCGGTATACACCAAGTCGTCTCGTGTCGAATGCCGCCCGAACCCGCTCACGGGAACAACGCGCAGGCCACACGCGTCTGGGTGCCGCCGGCGGAGTCGCTCAGAGAACAGGTGTTTATCGAACGAGCCCGTTGGGAAGCCGATGGGGAAGCGTGAGCCGACCGGCCCACGTGTAACCCTGATCAGACCGCTGGGATGACTTATGGTTTCTCCGCTTCGCAGCCTCACTCGATGGAGCACGGCGCCCGCGAAGGGCGTGCAGACCGCCAGATCCTGGGTCAACGTGCCGCGCGGGCTTGCCGCCAGGGCGACCACCCCGCTACTGCCCGACGACTACCTCAAGCTGCTCAACCCGCTGTGGTCGGCGCGCGAGTTGCGCGGCCTCATCGTCGACGTTCGACCCGAGACCGCGGACTCGGCGACCGTCACGATCAAGCCCGGCTGGGGTTTTTCGGGGCGGTACAAGCCGGGCCAGTACGTCGGCATCGGCCTGCGGATCGACGGCCGGTGGCACTGGCGGTCCTATTCCTTGACGTCGGTCCCGCGCCGCGACAACAAGAACATCACCATCACCGTGAAGGCCACCCCCGAGGGCTTCTTGTCGACGCACCTCGTCAAGGGCGTCAAGCCGGGCACCATCGTGCGCCTGGCCTCACCCAAGGGAGAATTCGCGCTGCCGGACCCCGCGCCGGCCAAGATCCTGTTCATCACCGCCGGCAGTGGCATCACCCCGGTGATGGCCATGCTGCGCATGCTCAAGTCGCGCGGACAGCAGGCGGACATCGTGCACATCCACTCGGCACCGAGCGCCGACGACGTGATCTTCCATGACGAGCTGCGCGAGCTGGAAAAGGCACAGCCGGGATATCGACTTCATTTGCAGCTCACCAAAACTCAGGGTCACTTCGAATTCGAAGACCTCGCGGATATCGTGCCCGACTGGCAGGACCGCCCGGCCTGGGTGTGCGGCCCGAACTCCTTGTTGGACGCCGCCGAAGAGACGTGGAAAGGCGCTGACTCCAGCGATCAGCTGCACATGGAGCGCTTCACGATCGCCGCCACGGACAAGGGCGGCGAAGGCGGAACGGTCACCTTCGCCATCTCCGACAAGACCGTCGAAATCGACGGCGCCACATCGATTATGGAGGCCGGCGAACAGGTGGGCATCCAGATGCCCTTCGGCTGCCGGATGGGTATCTGCCAGACGTGCGTGCTGCCGCTGGAGGCGGGGCACGTGCGCGACTTCCGGTCGGGGACCGAACACGGCGCGGGCGACCGCATCCAAACCTGCATCTCCACGGCATCCGGAGACTGCACCATCAAGATCTAGGGGAAAACCGATGGCAATCACCGACATCAAGGAATACGCACACCTGACCACCGAGGACGTGGAGCAGCTTGCGCAGGAGCTCGATGCGATCCGCGCCGAGATCGAGGAGTCCCGCGGCGAGCGCGACGCGCGCTACATTCGCCGCTCCGTCCAGTTGCAGCGCGCGCTGGCCGCCGGCGCGCGAATCGTGTTGTTCGCCAGCCACAACAAGCTGGCCTGGCTCACCGGCACCGCGATGCTCGCGTCGGCGAAAATCATCGAGAATATGGAGCTGGGCCACAACATCATCCACGGCCAGTGGGACTGGATGAACGACCCGGAGATCCACTCCACGGAGTGGGAATGGGACACCACCTGCCCGAGCGCGCAGTGGAAGCATTCCCACAATTTCGTCCACCACAAGTACACGAACGTCGTCGGCCTCGACGCCGACGTGGGCTACGGCATCATGCGCGTCACCCGCGACGAGCCGTGGGAACCCTGGATGCTCGGCAACCCGATCTACAACATGCTGCTGGGCACGTTCTTTCAGTACGGCGTCGCGTTGCACCACATCGAGACCGCGAAGCTGCGCAAAAAGCAGAAGAGCTACGCCGAGGCGGCCAAGGATCTGCGGGTGATCATGAAAAAGGTGGTCAGGCAGGAGGGCAAGGACTACCTGATCTTCCCCGCGCTGACCGGCCGCAACTGGAAGCGCACCATCAAAGCCAACATGACCGCCAACCTGATCCGCAACATCTGGGCCTACATGGTCATCTTCTGCGGCCACTTCCCCGACGGCGCGGAGAAATTCACCGTCGACGAGTTCGAGAACGAGACCCACGGGGAGTGGTACCTGCGCCAGATGCTGGGATCGGCGAACTTCAACGCCGGCCCGCTGATGGCCTTCATGAGCGGCAACCTCTGCTACCAGATCGAGCACCACCTGTTCCCGGACCTGCCCAGCAACCGCTACGCGGAGATCGCCGTGCGGGTGCGCGAGCTGTGCGACAAATACGACTTGCCCTACACCACGGGATCCCTTGGCCGCCAATACCTGCAGACGTTCTGGACGATCCTCAAGCTCGCCCTGCCCGACAAACTTCTGCAGGCGACGCCCGACGACGCACGCGAGACGCGCTCGGAGCTGAAGTTCCGCGTCCGCGAGGGGCTGCGGGACAGCTTCGTCGATCCGCAGACGGGCAAACGTCGCGGCCTGCGCACCGCCCTGCGCGAGTTGCGGGGGGCTCGGCGGGCGGCGTAGCCGGCACCATCGACCCAGGCTCGACCGGCGCGAGAAAGTTCGAGTAGAGCCCACGGTGTCGTCGATCTCGCCGCGAACGGGCCCCGGGCGGGCGGCGTAGCGGGCACCGTCAGGTTGACCTTTGGTAAGGCAACCCTTAGTTTGTGGTTACTTACCTACTCGGAGGGTCGCTGAATGCAGTCGGTTGCGTCTTGTCGGGGCGGCCGGCCGCCGCTGATCGCTGAGACAGAGGTCGTCGGGGCGGATCGCTAAATGGCGCGCGGATTTCAAGGGGTGATGCTGCGCAGCTTCGGCGCCCGCGACCACACCGCGACGGTCATCGAAACCGTCCCCATCGCGCCCCATTTCGTGCGGGTGCGAATGCAATCACCCACGCTGTTCGACGAGGTGGAGGCCGAACCCGCGGCCTGGCTACGGTTCTGGTTCCCGGACCCCGACGGATCGAGAACCGAGTTCCAGCGCGCCTACACGATCTCGGAGGCGGACGTCGCCACCGGCCGCTTCGCCGTCGACGTCGTCCTGCACGAGCCGGCGGGCCCGGCCTCGTTGTGGGCACGAACGGTGCAACCCGGCGCGACGATCGCGGTCATGTCGCTGATGGGCTCGTCGCGCTTCGACGCGCCCGACGAGCAGCCGGCCGGCTACCTGTTGATCGGGGATTCGGCGTCGATACCCGGGATCAACGGAATCGTCGGAACCGTCCCCGACGATGTCCCGATCGAGGTGTACCTCGAGCAGCACGACGACAACGACACACTGATCCCGCTCGCGAAACACCCACGGCTGCGGGTGCATTGGGTCCCGCGCCGCGACGAGAAGTCGCTGGCCGCGGCAATCGAGAGCAGGGACTGGTCGAACTGGTACGCGTGGGCCACGCCCGAGGCGACAGCGCTCAAGCACGTCCGCACACGGTTGCGCGACGAGTTCGGGTTTCCCAAGTCCGAGATTCACGCCCAGGCCTATTGGAGCGCCGGGCGAGCAATGGGCACCAGCCGCGGCGACGAAGCGGAAACCTCAGAAACTCCAATGCCCCAACCGGAACCGGCGACACCATCGCCGCCGCCCCGCGGCAGCTGGCGAGCCCAGGGCGCGGGCCGGTTGCTCGCGCCGCTACGGCCGGCGCTCATCGTCTCCGGCGTGCTGCAGGCGGTGATCACGCTGGTGCAGCTGGCGCCGTTCGTGCTCCTGGTCGAGTTGGCGCGGCTGCTGGTGTCCGGCGCCGGCGAGCAGCGGCTGTGGACGTTGGGCGTCGCGGTGGTTTCGCTGCTGGGGCTCGGCACCATGCTCGGCGCCGCGCTCACGCTGTGGCTGCATGTCGTCGACGCGCGCTTCGCAAGTGACTTGCGCTCACGGCTGTTGACCAAGTTGTCCCGGCTGCCGCTGGGTTGGTTCACGGCCCGCGGGTCGGGGTCGATCAAGCAGCTGGTGCAGGACGACACGCTGGCGTTGCACTATCTGGTCACCCACGCCATCCCGGACGCGGTCGCCGCCGTCGTCGCGCCGGTGGCGGTGCTCATCTACCTCTTCGTCGTCGACTGGCGGGTGGCGCTGGTGTTGTTCGCGCCGGTCCTGGTCTATCTGGTGCTGACGTCGTCGATCACGATTCAGTCGGGCCCACGCATCCCGCAGTCGCAGCGCTGGGCGGAGCGAATGAGCGGGGAGGCCGGCGCGTATCTCGAAGGGCAGCCGGTGATTCGGGTCTTCGGCGGTGCCGCGGCCTCCAGCTTCCGCCGCCGCCTCGACGAGTATGTCGGCTTCCTGGCGGCCTGGCAGCGTCCCCTCGCCGGCAAGAAGACGCTGATGGATCTGGCCACGCGTCCCGCGACGTTCCTGTGGCTCATCGCGGCGGCCGGCACCCTGCTTATCGCGGGCGGGCGGATGGATCCGGTCGACCTGCTGCCGTTCCTGTTGCTGGGCACCACGTTTGGCGCGCGCCTGCTCGGCATCGCTTACGGGCTCGGTGGCATCCGCGCCGGGATGCTGGCCGCCCGGCGGCTGCAGAACGCGCTCGACGAGCCCGAACTCGAGGTGCGAGGGCAGGACGCGCTCCGTGGCGACGCGCCGGCGACTGTGGTGTTCGATCGCGTCGGCTTCGGGTATCGGCCCGGCGTTCCGGTGATCCGGGACGTGTCGTTGACGCTGCGGCCCGGCACCGTGACCGCGCTGGTCGGCCCGTCGGGTTCGGGGAAGTCGACGCTGGCCGCGCTGCTGGCCCGATTCCACGATGTCGAGCAGGGCGCGATACGGGTTGGGGGACAAGACATTCGGTCGCTGAGCGCCGACGAGCTCTACACGCGCGTCGGCTTTGTGCTGCAGGAAACCCTGCTGGTGCACGGCACGGTCGCGCAGAACATCGCGCTGGCCGTCCCCGATGCCACCGCCGCGCAGATCGAGGCCGCGGCGCGCGAGGCCCAAATCCACAACCGCATCGTGCGACTGCCGCAGGGCTACGACACGATGTTGGGTGCGGGCAGCGGGTTGTCGGGCGGCGAACGTCAACGGCTCACCATCGCCCGCGCCATCCTCGCCGACACCCCGGTCCTGATCCTCGACGAGGCCACGGCCTTCGCCGACCCGGAATCGGAATACCTTGTGCAGCAAGCGCTCAACCGGCTCACCCGGGACCGGACGGTCCTGGTGATCGCCCACCGGCTGCACACCATCACCCGCGCCGACCAGATCGTCGTTCTCGATGAGGGCCGGATCGCCGAACGGGGCACCCATGACGAATTGCTCGTCGCGGATGGACGCTATCGCCGGCTGTGGGATACGGGCCACGGCAGCGCGGTCCCGGCGGCCGCGGCGGGGGAGGCGACGCGGTGATCCGCACCTGGATCGGCCTGGTTCCGAAAGAGCGCCGCGCCAAGGTGTTTTCGTACGCCGCGCTCGCCCTGATCTCCGTGGTGGCGCGGGCGGTGGCCACGGTGCTGCTCGTCCCGCTGGTGGGCGCGCTGTTCGGCGCCGAGCCGCACCGCGCACTGGTGTGGCTGGGCTGGCTCACGGCCGCGACCGTGGCCGGCTGGGCGATCGACGCAGCGACCGCGCGCATCGGCCTGGATCTCGGCTTCGCCGTGCTCGACCACAGCCAGCACGATGTGGCGGACCGTCTTCCGGATGTCCGGCTGGACTGGTTCACCGCCGAAAACACCGCGACCGCACGGCAGGCGATCGCGGCGACGGGCCCGGAACTCGTGGGCCTGGTGGTCAACCTGCTGACGCCGCTCGTCACGGCGATCCTGCTGCCGGCGGCCATCGCGCTGGCGCTGCTGCCGGTGTCTTGGCAGCTGGGCCTGGCCGCGCTCGGCGGCGTGCCGTTGCTGCTGGGCGCGTTGTGGGGCTCCGCGCGGCTGGCGCGCCGCGCCGACGGCGCGGCCGCTGCGGCCAACACAGCACTCACCGAACGGATCATCGAGTTCGCCCGAACCCAGCAGGCGTTGCGGGCCGCGCGGCGCGCCGAGCCCGCCCGCAGCCTGGTGGGCGCGGCGCTGGCCGCACAGCGCGGGGCGACGATGCGGCTGCTGGCCATGCAGGTTCCGGGTCAGCTGCTGTTCAGCGCCGCGAGCCAGTTGGCCCTCATCCTGCTGGCGGGCACGACGACGGTGCTGGCGCTGAGCGGGACCCTGAGCG